>NZ_LFRG01000069.1:0-12216 GCF_001573875.1 Clostridium sp. ATCC 25772 | reverse complement strand
TACCTTTTAATTATACAAAAGGTCTTTTTTTATTTCAAAATGATTAAAATGGCAATACAGGAATGCTATTAACTATTCATTCTTAACTTTTAACTAGCAAAGCATTACAACTCTTAACTAGCAAAGCGTAAATACTTTAACAATATGACTAAAGTCACATAAAGATTATGACCTTCTCCACGTTATTTGGAGAAGGTTTTTCTATACAATAGAATTAAGAAGATAATGATTGAGGAAATATAAGGAGTGTTTATATATGAAAGCTATAGAAATACAAAACCTAACTAAAAGATATAAAGATTTTTTAGCAGTAGATAATATTTCACTATCTATTGAAGAAGGAGAAATATATGGGCTTTTAGGTCCAAATGGGGCAGGAAAAAGTACAACTATAAATATAATATGCGGGATTTTAAATTCATCTTATGGAGAAATTAAAATTTTAGGAGAAACGTTAAGTATTAAAGATAAATCTGCAAGAAAATATTTAGGTTTAGTGCCACAACAAGTAGCTCTTTACAATGAATATAGTGCTTATGAAAATGTAAAATTTTTTGGTAGTCTTTATGGATTAAAAGGAAATGAACTAGAAGAATGTGTAAAAAAAGCTTTAGAGTTTACAGGACTTTTAGATATGAAAGACAAAAGGGCATCAGATTTTTCAGGTGGTATGTTAAGAAGGTTAAATATAGCCTGTGGAATTGTTCATAATCCTAAGATAGTTATTATGGATGAACCTACTGTAGGAATAGATCCGCAATCAAGAAATCATATATTGCAATCAGTTAAAAAGTTAAATGAAAAAGGAACCACAGTAATATATACCACTCACTATATGGAAGAGGTAGAAGAGATATGTAGTAAGATAGCTATTATGGATAATGGTAAGGTTATTGTTGAAGGTAGTAAGGAAGAATTAAAAAGTATAGTTTCAGATAAGAAAAGTTTAATCCTTAGAATTGATAATTTTGAAACCATAAATGAAAAAGAAATTAAAAATATAAAAGGTGTTACTGATGTAATTATAGAGGAAAATGAAATAACTATAAATACTGAAAAAGAAATAAATAATTTAGATAAAATAATAAACTATTTTACAACAAATAAAATTGAAATAAGGGATATTGGCTATGAAGATATAAATCTAGAAACAGTGTTTTTAAGTTTAACTGGAAGACGTTTGAGAGAGTAGGTGATTTATATGTTTAAAATTATAAAAAGGATTTTTTTAGGACATATTAGATACCCGAAAAATTTATTATTTAATATGTTGTTTTCTATATTTTTAATGACACTAATAGGAGTTGTTGTAATAAATCAATTTGACACTAGTAAACAAATAGAAAATTTTACTGTTTATTATAATAATGATAGTGGTAGTAAAGAAAGTAATAACCTTTTAGATGAAATAATAAAAAATAAGGGAACTGAAATAATTTATTTTGAAAAAATAGATAGTATAAATAAAGGAAAAGATATAGTCAGGAAATCAAGAGGAAGCTTTATTTATTTAGATGGAAATACCATAAAACTATATTCAAATGAGAAAAATAAAATAGAATCAGGAATTGTAAGTGGATTATTTAAGACAGCTAGTAATAGATTTAATGCAATAACAGAAGTTTATAAAATAGATGATGAAAATGCTATAAATATTATAAATGACAATTTAGAAGAGGATTATATAAATGTTGAAAAGGTAGAAAAAACACAAAGTCCTACATCTTTTGATTATTATGGAATAGCAGAACTGACGTTAATGAGTATGTATATATTATTCTTCTCATTGTATGGTATACAAAGGGATGATAGGTTAGCTGTTAAAGATAGAATACTTTTAACAAAATTTTCAATAGAAAAGTATTATCTTGCAAATATTATAGGAAATTTTATGCTTTCAATAATAATAACGTTACCGGGATATTTATTTTCAATATTTGTGTTAAAAACTAATTGGGGAAATAATTTAATAATATCATTTTTAATATTACTTTCTTTAAACTTAATGGTAGTTACAATGGGAGCTTTTTTAGGCGTAATATTTAAAGAGAATGGTAATGCTGCTGCCTTTATAGACCGTGTAATATTTCCTGTAATGAGCTTTTTAGGCGGAAGCTATCTGGCTTTTCCAGATAAATTACCAACGGTAATGCAAATAGCTACAAATATATCACCATTAAGATGGATAAATAGAGGATTTTTCAGAATGATATATCTGCATGATAATTCTATAATAACAATATCAGTTGCTTTAAATTTAGGTATAACAGTAATAGCATTAATTTTATTAACTGTTTTTGTTAAAAAGGAGAGTGTGGAGTAATGAAAAAAGTTTGGGCTCTATTTAAAAATAACTTAAGGATTTTAATTTTAAAAAATAAAGGGACTTTTATCATAACTACAATAGCTCCAATTATTATTTTACTAATCATATCAAAATATATTAGTACTGGATCTGGTTATATGAATGCAGTAGTTAAAGACGAAGATAATACGAAAAGTTCCTTGGCTATACTATCCACTATAAAAAATAATGAAGGGTTAAATGTTGAAGAAGATAGTGATATTAATATAGAGAACTCCTTTGCACAAGGGGACATAGATATTGCTATAACTATACCTAAAGGTTTTGAAAATAATTTATTAAGTGGAGAAAAACCATATATAGATATTAAAGAAAATGAAATGGGAAATTTAAATAAAGGTATTAAGACCTCCTTAAACTTAGAAATTAAAAATCTTAAAGATTTAGCAGTAGCTAGTGATAAAAATTATGATGGTTATATTAAAGCTTTAGAAAATTACAGTAATGGAACTATCAAAATAGAGAAGCTCAATTTAAATGATTTAAAAGGTAATTATGTAAAAACACAAGTATTTTTGGGATTTTTAATAATGTTCATGCTTTTTAGAGCTATGTCTGGAGCAGAATTGATAAATTCAGATAAGCAAAAAAATATGTATACAAGAATATTTGTAGCAGATATTAAAAGTTCACAATATTATTTAGCTAATATATTATCTAGTTTTTTTAGTATATTGATACAGGTTGTATTATCATTGATAGGATTAAAATACATTATGAAATTAGAAATAGGCATGTATTATTATCAGTTAGGAATAATTTTAGTATTAGTAACATTAATAGCTGTGTCACTGGGAACATTCTGCATATCAATAACAGAAACTAGGCAGGAAGCAAGTATGCTTTCTAATATAGTAATTATAACTTTTCTAATGATAGGTGGATGCTTTGTTCCTGTAAGTTTATTTCCTAATTTTATAAATAAAATATCCTATTTTACACCTACAAGATGGGCAATGGATTCAATATTAGATTTACAGCAAGGTGTGCCTTTTAATGATATAATAATAAATTTGTTTATAATGATATTATTTGCTTTAGCATTTTTTACAATGTCAGCATATAAAACATCAAAAACTGAAAAAATATATAAAGATTATAATTAGGTACTCACTTATAAATTTTAATTCAGTAAATTAGTTAATATAAAACCTATAGATATTTAATTATCTATAGGTTTTTACAATAATTGTAGAAAAAGGTATTATTATGTTTACAATAAATTAAGAGGGGATGTTATGCCCTCTTAATTTATTGTAAAAAAATAATTATTTTACGGTAAATAAAGGTAAAAAAGTGGAATTGGGAGAGGGGATTATTATGAAGAAAAAATCAATAATTGCATTAATGCCACTTTTAGTTTTTATAGTTATATACTTTGGAGTAGCTATAATACTAAAAGATTTTTATGCTATTTCGGTAGTTGTACCATTTTTAATAGCTTCAATAGTTGCATTAATACAAAACAGAGAACGAACCTTTGATGATAAGGTAATTAGTTTTTGCAAAGGTGGAGGCAATCCAGACATAATAATGATGTGTTTAATATTTATATTAGCAGGAGCTTTTGGGGAAACAGCAAAATCAATGGGTGCTGTAGAATCTACTGTTAACTTAGGTATAAATTTTTTACCATCATTTTTATTAGTTCCAGGAATTTTCTTAATGGCAGGATTCATATCTACTTCAATAGGTACTTCAATGGGAACTATAGCAGCTTTTGTTCCAATAGCTTTGGGAATAAGTGAGAAAACTGGAATATCACTTGGATTAATTGTTGGTGCAGTTGTAGGAGCATCTATATTAGGCGATAACTTATCTATGATATCAGATACTACAATAGCCGCAGCTAAGACTCAAAATGCAGAATTAAAGGACAAATTTAAGGTGAATTTTAAAATAACACTTCCATCAGCAATTGTAACTATGGCTATATTAGTTATACTTACTCTTGGTAAAACTGCCAATATAGGCGGAGTATATGAATATCAAATTATTAAAGTAATTCCATATATATTTGTATTAGCATCAGCACTTATGGGAGTAAACGTAATAACTGTATTAACTGGTGGAGTTGTGATATCAGCAGTAATAGGATTTATAACTAAAGATATGACTTTAAAGTTGTTAGTTGATTCTATAGCAACTGGAGCTTTAAATATGGGAGAACTTATAATAGTGTCTATACTTATTGGCGGTATAGTTGAAATCATAAAAGATAACGGTGGAATTGAATTTATAATTTCTTTTATAGCATCTAAGATAAAGTCAAAAAGAGGTGCAGAACTAGGTATTGCTATTTTAGTAAGTATAGTAAATTTATTTACAGCAAACAATACTATATCTATAGTTACTGTTGGACCTATGGCAAAAGAAATATCAGAAACATACGATTTAGATTCTAGCAGGGTGGCAACGCTTTTAGATGTATTTTCTTGTGTTATACAAAGTTTAATACCTTATGGGGCACAGTTATTATCAGCAGCAGCATTATCAGCACTATCACCGTTTGCTATATTGAAATATACATATTATCCTGTGGTAATGGGTGTATTTACGATAATCTTTATTTTGGGAGTAAAGGATAATAAAAAGGATAATAAAGTAGTGGTTGAAGAAAAGGCAGTATAGGCTTAAAGAAAAAAGGATGTCTAAAGTTTAGACATCCTTTTTTAATATACCTTAATCTGCAAATAATTGTGATTCATAAGCAATATTTCCGTTAGGCGAAAATACAACACCTATACCCATTCTATTAAAACTTCCATTTAATATGTTTGCTCTATGACCTGCAGAGTTCATCCAATTGTTTACAAGATATTCAGCAGTAACTGATGCTTTATCATAGCCTGTACTAGTTTGAATGTTTTCACCAGCAGTACCGTAGCTAACTCCAAATTTATTTAATAAATCGAAGGGGCCTCCGGTATAAGGTGAAGTATGATCAAAATAGCCGTATTGAAGCATTTCTTCAGCTTTATATCTAGCAGCACTTCTCATAGTTTCGTCCATTGATAATGGAGATAATCCTGCTTTTTGACGCTCTACATTACAAAGTTCTAAAACTCTATTTTCAACAGCTGTTAAGTATTCAACTGAATAGTTTTTAGGTATGCTAGGCAATCCACTAGGATTACTATTTGATGCGCTTTCATAGTTAGAATTATCTTCTGATGGTGTTTCTTCTGGAGTAGGTGTAGGTTCCGGTGTTGGAACGGATTCTTCTTTATTTCCTGATTCATTATTTGTAGGTGGTTTAACATCAGGTTTACTATTATCAACTGGTACTGTAGCAGTTTCAGTTGAATTGCTATTTGAAGAATTGCTACTTGGAATAGTAGAATTGTTGTTATCTAATTTAGTATTTTCAGTAGTGTCTTCTGAGTTGTTATTAGTTGGACGTTGTATTTCAGGTGTTTTCTTTTCTGTATCTTTAGAAATAGTTTCTTTAATAGCGGTTTTCGTATCGTTTATTACATCATTATCTGTATGGGCATATTTAATTCCTAGTCCCGTGCATAATGATGCCGATAATAAAATACTTATTATTTTAAATTTCATGTTGTTCACTCCCCCTGTGACTAATAGGACAATATGATATTTATTTTTGGATTTTATTCACATTATGTTGTGAGTCCTATTTAATGAGTAAAGTATAGAATAAAAAGGAAAGCCTGTACACAGGGAACTATTTCACGTAAACGTATGAAAAGGCAATGATGGATAACTTTACAAATAAACAGAAAAAACAGAAATTTGAATAATCCTAGTAAACTAGTTGGGATTACTAAGTTTACAGCAAATATGTTAAAAACGGTAAAACATGAATAATATAGTAACATAACCAATAAACTTAGATGATGAAAATTTACTTTTAGTTACATATTTGATTTAAAAAAGGATTTAAAAAGGGGTAAGGCGAATTGATATAAAATAGAAATTTAATAGTTTGAAAAATTGACATTTGACAATGGACAATTAAAAAAATTAAGGGTTAAGAATTATGAATTAAGAATTCAGGATGAAAGTGGTAACCACTTTCTAAAAATGATTTAAAAAAATACGTTGAGAATTACTAGGAACGAAGTGATTAGTAATAACCATAACTATTAATTATTAACTTTTAACTCTTAATTGATAAAGTTCCTCTTGTGATGGAGCTAATACTGTAAGGACTTGATTGTTTAGGTGTTTTGCTAAAACTAAGGTGTTGGGACCGACTTCGAGTACTATTGTAGAAAAACAAAAATCAATAAAAGCATCAAAACTAAAGTATAATAAAATAGCCCAAAACGCGTCTGTCCCTCTTGTGATCGAGGCATAACGCGGGATAGTGGCTTGTTCAGTTAAGGTAGAAAGTTTTGAAAAATTGACAATGAACAAAGGACAATTAAAAAAATAATAGTTAAGACATTATGAATTGATGTAGAAATTAGACTAACAGTTCCTTTTTAATTGAAAAGAATAAATTTTGGTTAAAGATATAAATCTAATAAAAGCTAAATTCAAAATGTGCAGCCATAACAAGAAGGACAGGCGTAGCAAAATATATTTTACATAAGTTATTTTTAAAGTAAAATCATAAGGTTATCAATAAAATTTAAAGTAATCAAAGCCGGTCCTAAAAAAAATACATTGAGAATTACTATGAATAAAGTGACTAGTAATATCTTCAACTGTTAACCATTCACTCTTAACTTTTAACTAGCAAAGTTCCATTTGTGATGGTGCTAGAACTTTGGGATAGTTCTTTGCTTAGCAATTGATAATATATAAGAAAATACTGGGGGAGTTATTATGGAGAAGATATGTAATAAAAATAGTAATATAAAACCAATGGCAACAATGATTTTGATTTTAATTATTAATATTGTAGGTGGTAGAATTGATGCTTATAATAGCAATAGATTATTAATTTATATATATTGCATAGTGTTAGCTATTCTTATGACAATTGGAGTTATTGAATTAATTGAAAGTATAACTAAATATATTAATGAGGAAATTAAAACCATTAAAAGCAAAGTTTATTTAACTATTAATATATTATCTTTAGTTTTAGTTTTATGGGGTGGCGCTTTAGTAATAATGGATAAAGCCAGTTTTTTATAAGATTTTCAAAATAAAATTAAAAAATGTAATAAATATTAAAAAAAATGTTGACACAAAAAAAAGTTTGTACTATAATAAATCTTGTCGCCGGGGTGTGGCGCAGATGGGAGCGCGCGTGGTTTGGGACCATGAGGTCGCAGGTTCAATCCCTGTCACCCCGACCAAGAGAGTTGCATAGGCAACTCTCTTTTTATTTATAAAATAAATAAATAATAAATGAATAATTAACCTTAACAGGAAGTGATCACAATTTTGGTCACTTCCTGTTAAGGTTTTTTTTATTTATAGGGTTCCAAATTAAATTTTAAACTTATTCATTTATCAAATGAGAAAATGCAAATTAATATTTTACCAATAACTAACAGCTTATTTTAGTTAAAAGTTAAGAGTGAATAGTGAACAGTTATGGTTATTACTACTCACTTCGTTCCTAGTAATTCTCAACGTATCTTTTTATAAATTTGCAAAGCAAATTATATTTATAGATTTTTAAAATCATTTTTCAGAAAGTGGTTACCACTTTCATCCTAAATTCATAATTCTTAACTAACTATATTTGTACTTACTTTTTATCAACTGGCAACAAAGATTTGATGAATAATCTTAAATATGAGCTTGTTTTTCTATATAATTAAATATATATATAGGTGTTATATACATCTAGGTATAAAAGGTCAGTAAATGTAAAAACTAAATAGTGATTAAATAAAAAATAATTTATGTGGCATTTAAAGATAAATAAGAAATAAAAGGGGTTGAGAACTGTTATGAATAGGAATTATAGTGAATATTTTAAAGAGTTAATATTAGCTTATAAAAATGGTGTTTTTGAGACAAAAATAAACGAACTATTAGAAAATGAAAATGAAGATAAAGAAAAATTATGTAGACAATTATCAAGTTTATGTGGTGTTGATTTAGGATATAGTGAGGACTTTGCGGCAAAATTAAAGGATGAAATAAAAAAATATACAGGTAAAGAAAAGATAGTAACTAAGATAAACAGTACCTGTGAAAGTTGTGCGCAGGGGGAAGGTGCTTGTGAAGCTTCTTGTCCATTTGATGCAATTTTGATGAATGAAGAAAACACAGGAAGATATATTGATGTAGAGCGTTGTACTGATTGTGGTAAGTGTGTTGATGCTTGTAAAAGTGGTAATATAGTTGATAAAGTTCAGTTCTTACCATTATTTGAACTTATAAATAGTGATAAACCTGTTATAGCAGCAGTTGCACCAGCTATAGCAAATCAATTTAATGGTGCTAATTTAAATAAGATGAGAACTGCTTTTAAAAATATAGGATTTACAGACATGGTAGAAGTAGCATTTTTTGCAGATATGCTGACCTTAAAAGAAGCAGTAGAGTTTGATGCAATGGTAAAAAATGAAGATGACTTTATGATAACATCTTGTTGTTGTCCTATGTGGGTAGCAATGATTAAAAAAGTATATGGAGATTTGATAAAACATGTTTCTCCATCGGTGTCTCCAATGATAGCAGCAGGAAGAGTAATGAAAAAATTGAATCCAGATGTTAAAGTAGTTTTTGTAGGGCCATGTATAGCAAAAAAATCTGAAGCAAAAGAACCAGATTTATTGGGAGATATCGATTTTGTGTTAACATTCCAAGAAGTACAAGAAATTTTTGATGCTTTAGATGTGGACCCATCTAAACTTTCTGAAACTCCAACGATAGAATATGCTTCAAGAGGTGGAAGGCTTTATGCAAGAACTGGTGGTGTATCTATTGCTATAAAAGAGGCAGTAGAGCTATTATTCCCTAACAAATATGAAAATCTTACAGAAGTACAGGGTAATGGGGTCAAGGAATGTAAAGCTCTATTAAATAAGGTAATCAGTGGAGAAATACATGGTAACTTTATAGAAGGTATGGGTTGCGTTGGGGGATGTGTAGGTGGACCAAAAGCCATTTTAAAAATGGAAGAAGGAACAAAAATGGTAAACGAATGTGCGGAAGATGCAGAGTTTAAAGTAGCAACTCAAAGTGAAAAAATGCAAGAGATATTAAAGGATTTAGATATAAAGGTTCTAAAAGACTTTTTAAATCATGATAAAACCAATATATTTCATAGAAGTTTTAATAAATAATCATATTGCCCTTTAAAGGGTAAAGAGAGTCTTAAGGATAAAAACTATTTCAAGACTCTCTTCTTTTCTGATATACTGAATATATGTATATTAATAAATTAATCATTAATAGATAAAAATAATTTATAAACTAAAGAGGTGAGCGTTATGTTAACTAATATAAAAGCGGCAATATTTGATATGGATGGAACTATTGTAGATTCTATGTGGGTATGGGATAAAATTGATATAGATTACTTAGGAGACCATAAATTAGAGAAACCAGAAAACTTAAAAGATGATATAGCACATTTAAGCTATAATGAAGTAGCTATATACTTTAAAGATAAATTTGAACTTCCTTATACAGTAGAAGAAATAAAAAAACACTGGAATGATATGGCTTATACAGAGTATGAAACAAACGTAAAGCTTAAGTGTGGAGTAGAGGAATTTTTAAAGATATTAAAGAAAAATAATATAAAGATAGCATTGGCCACTAGTAATAGTACAAGCCTTCTAGAAGCTTGCTTAAAAGCTAATGGTATTTATGAATATTTTGATGTTATAACTACAACAAATGAAGTAAGTAGGGGAAAAGACTTCCCGGACGTATATCTTTTAACTGCAGAAAGATTAGAAGTAAAACCTGAGGAATGTTTAGTATTTGAAGATATACTTCCAGCAGTAAAAGGTGCAAAAGCTGCTAATATGAAAGTTGTAGGTGTTCATGATGAACATTCTTTAAAAGATCATGAAGAAATGAAAAAGCTAGTTGATATATTTATAGCTGAATATAACGAGCTTATAGAAAAAATAAAATAGCAAAAGCATAAACCTTAATAAGTATACATATAATTAATTACATATTATAGTAATATTTATTAGGGGGCAGTAATATTGAGATTTATTTTATTGTTAGCTTTAATTTCATTTGGGGGACTAATAATTTATTCATATAATCTTACGTTAAAGCTAAATAAAGAAAGTACTAGATTAAGGGTTTTAGCTAAAATAAATAACGAACTTAAAGGTAAACTAAAGGCGTTTGAAAAGGAAAGTGGTAGTGTTGAAATATCATATATTCCTATAAGCTCATATCATGGAAAAACTATAAACAAAACAGAGCTATACATTGCTCCAATTATAAATATGCCTAAATTAAGAGATTTAGAAAAAGACACTAATTTAGAGATATTAGATTGCTGTGAAGTTTATAATATAATATGGTATGAAGTAAAAGTTATAATCCCAGGAGAAAATAAGAATACTAAAGGGTTTATAAAAGAAAAAGATATAAAAACCTTACAAGTAGTTGAAAATAATATATATCCATATAAAGCATAATCAAATAAATTAATAAATATTTATATGCGTAAATTAAAACAGAGCAAAATTGCTCTGTTTTTTCTGTGGGAAAAATAAAAGTTATACACAAATAAAATATAAAAATACAAACTTATCAACAATCTATTGAAATTTTAATTTAAATTGTTAATAAGTTTATTTGTAATTTAAAAATATTGGTTTAGGGTAAGTGAAAATTTAAAGCGCTATTTAGAAAAATGGAAAAGAAACTCTAATGAATTTATTATTTAATTTTCAAGACTAAACGGCTGAATCGACGTCCTGTCTAGGCAGTCGCTGACCCCGTCCTTGGGGTCAGGTCATGAAAATAAAATATAACTTCATAAGACTTTCTAATTCAATTTTAAATAAAAGACTAATTTAAATTTCCACTTACCATATGTAAAATTAGGTGATATATTTAAGAATAATATGAATCAGATATAATAAATTTTGAGTTGATATAAATATAACTAAACCTAAGTTTAAAATGTGTAGCCATAACAAGAAGGACAGGCGCGACTAATGTAGTTCCATAAAATAGATAGTAGCTCTTTAAATTTAATTGCCATAAATAAAAAAAGTTAGCCAGTCCCCAGGTAGCTACTATGTAGCGTAGTTGTTCGGGACTGGCTTTGAATTTTTAGATATAAGTATAAAGTTAGAAGAGTATCAAGTGTTAACGAAGAAAATAAACTTACCGTGCCTGTCCCATTTGTTATGGAGCCAAGACCATAATTTATTGCTTAGTTAGATTTAAAAAACTAAATTTTAAAAATACGTTGAGAATTACTAGGAACAAAGTGATTAGTAATAACCATAACTATTAATTATTAACTCTTAACTCTTAATTGATAAAGTCCCATTTGTGATGGAAGTGGAACTTTAGTAAATTACGTGTTTAAAAGTTTTACTAAAACTAAAATAGTGGTACTGGTTCTTTGCTTATTTTATTGTGGAAATAGAGCAATTGTGGAATCTACAGTTTAAGCGAAGAAAATAGCCGTAAGTGAACCTGTCCCTCTTGTGATGGAGCTAATACTGTAAGGACTTGATTGTTTAGGTAGTTTGCTAAAACTAAGGTGTTGGGACCGACTTCGAGCAGTATTGTAGAAAAACAAAAATCAATAAAAGCATCAAAACTAAAGTATATTAAATTAGCCCAAAACGCGTCTGTCCCTCTTGTTAAGGAGGTAGAATTTTGATGAGTTGCTTGTTTAGGTACTTTGCTAAAGTTAATGTAGTAGGTACTGGTTCTTTACTTGTCTTGTTACGGGAAAATGAGGAAACTGGATTAGTCCA
>NZ_LFRG01000068.1:0-10859 GCF_001573875.1 Clostridium sp. ATCC 25772 | reverse complement strand
CTTACTTTCAAATTCTATTTTATATATTTATCATATAGATAATTTTTACATACTATTATTTTAATTTTTTTCATTATCACTTTTTAACACTATAATTTTGGAGTTTTTAGACTTAACTTTACACTTATGTTTAAAACCCTATAAATGAAAGAAAAAACTATTTAGTTGTTAATGTAATGCTATACTTGTTCATATCTTCATTTTCCTCTTCATCAAAAATAGTTCCTAAAAATTTTCCATTATTCTTTTCTATAATTTTCTTTGAGGGTGTATTGTCTATATTACAAGTTAAAATTACTTCTTCTAGCCCTATCTTTATAGACCTCTCCAATGCTAGTTTTAAAATTTGAAAACCATAACCTTTATTTCTATAATCTGGTGATATATCATAACCTATATGCCCAGCACATTCTACCTCTTCATGTCTAATTCTCACTACTCCTACGACTTCTTTTTTATCAATTAACCAAAATGTTGAAGTTGTAACATCACCTTGAGGTAGATTATTTCCTTTGGAATAATCGTCCAAGTCGTCTAAATAATCTTGGAAATTTTCTAATGCTTTTTTATATTTATTAAAATAATGTTCATCATTTATCTTTCTATAAGCTAAAGCATAATTTTCAAAACTCTTTTGATAGTTCTTATTAGGCTCAACTAAAAATAAACCTTTCATAAATCATCCTCCATTTTATGTGGTATTTATAGTTAATTATAATTTACATTCGTAACATCTATATTTGTCAATAATTTTGAATCCTAATTCTTTTGCTGAATCTAATTCAATTTCACTATCCTCATCAATGAAATAAACAATATCATTGATATCAGTATATTTTTTATAAATGTTTTTAATCATTACGTTAATCAGATTACTTTCAATTCCTTTTCCCTTAACTCTTTCATCAATAAATAAACCAATTACCTCTGCCTCAATTTTAAGATCTCTAACAAAAATACTTCCCATAATAGTCCCATTTTCCATATATACAAAAATATTAAAGTCGTCAAAGCTTTCCTTAATATGTTCACTATTCCAATACATATCTTTCGCATACTTATCATGAAATTTAGCATATTCTTCAAATTGATTACTTTGTAACAAATTTATTGTTTTTTCAATATTGCGAACTTTATAATTTTCTTTATATAATCTTGTATCAATACTAGATTCAATACATTTAAAATTTCTACTTTCTAAATATTTGATTGCATCTTTATTATCAAATGTGATACCTATAAGTAAATTATATCCTTTAAACTTATTCTTAAGATAATTTATTATTTCATCAGCAGTAATATTATAATTATCTTTTATTAAAAACATATTGGTTTGTATATACATCTCTTCTTCTATCCAAAAAAAACTACAAACCCCCATAAGCATATTCTCTTTATAACAAGCGATTATTTTTCGTGTATCTGAATTAATTGCCTTTTCAATACCACTTTGTAAATCCTCTTTACTTTTACGTCTTGGATAACTATTTTTTTTATTATCCTGACACAAACTCCATGCAAAATCTAGAATTTCACTAAAATCATTAACCGTTTTTATCATTTTTATTTCACCCCCTACATCTTTTTAATGTACAACAAATTATTTCATTATTCGAATGTAACAATATGTTCAATAGTATCACCAATATTTAATAATTTTTCTGCAAAAAAACCTGGGTAAGCTACATAGTCTTTTAGATTTTTAATAGGTAACCAATGCATATACTCTCGAACTCCTTGTGTATAACTATTACTGTTTAATTCTTGCGTCCCCCTAGGCTTCATAAGAAAATAAAATGCAATTTCATGACACCTTACCCCATCTAACGTTCCTGTTCCATCAAAAAAGTTTTCATGTATAAATACTAATTTCTCAACCTCATATGCTACACCAGTTTCTTCAAGTACCTCTCGTTTAACGGCATCTTCTGCTTTTTCTCCTAAATGAACTCCTCCACCAATGGAATAATAATAATTTTCTAATTGGTTTTTAGCAAAAAGAACACATCCCTTTTCCACAATAATTGCTGCTGCTCTATATCTAAACCACCCATTTTCTCCCGTAAATCCACAATCCATATTAAACCTCCACCTATTGAACTATATTTATATTCTATATTTTTCCATTAAAAAACAGTGCCAAATTCATTGAACCTTTCATAGCAGTTATATCATCTTTAGCTGGAATATTGTTAGTATTATGGCTATAAACAACCGGTGCAATGTCTCTGGAGTTCATATGACGCAAAATTGTACATGCTGTTTTATAAGCATTTCCAGTGTTTCCATCTCCACCGCCTACTAATATGACTGCACCTTTTTTTTCATTTTTAATGAGCATCTTATTCCTAAAGAGCCTTGCACAAAAATAAGTTTGCAGTCTACTTGTAACTGCCAATAACTGGCCTGTCAATTCAGAAAAGTAAAGTGGCGATGCAATTAAAATATTATCGCATTCTTGGATATAGTTATAAACCTCTTGCATTTCATCATTTAGACAACATCCATCATTCTCCCAGCAATATCTACAATCAATACACGGTTTGATATTACATTTATATGCATCTATTATTTTATATTCCCCTTCTAAGTTATTAATAAGTTCATTCACCAATGCCATAGTATCACCATTTTTTCTTGGTGAACCATTAAAAATAAGTGTTTTCATTAATTACTTCCCTTCATTTATTAATCTATACTTTTTTTAAGACTACAATTTAATTAATATGAAAATTATACCATATATTCTGTATATTTTTATATGTTTACAAAAACAGACTAAATTTAAAACACCATAAAATTTATTTCTAAATAATATGGTGTTTTATCCTTAATCAAACTTATAACATATAATTACTTTCCTTCAATACTATTAATAATATTTAAAATATCACTTGTAGAGTAAGCCACAAAATCTGGCTTAACATCCCAATTTTTTGTACTATGTCCACTATATCTTGCCGCAATACATATTACCTTAACATCCTCTTTATTTGACTTATAATAATTCTCAGCATTTTTTCCAAATATAGTATCTTCTTGATGATCTCCTATGTAGACTATTACACTTTTATTTGATGATACATTAAGATTATCTAGACATTTTAGAAAACCACTTGGATTAGGTTTTTGCTCATTATATGAAATATCATCATACCCTATAATTGATTGAAAACATTCTCCAACACCAAATTCCCTTAAAGTATTGTAAATATTTTTAGAGCAATTTTGTGAACAAATTCCATGTTTAATATGCCCCAATGTTTTTATTACATCACTTAATCCTTTAAACATATTAGGTAATGTAGTATCTTTCAATTGATAGGGACTCCATAGCTTCCCTGCTTCATTTACTTGCTCATCGTTTAGTCCATAACAATTTTTATATAATTCTTTCCAATTTTTATATTTATAATTTGCTTTTTGATAATTTTCAATAGAAACTAATGCATCTGGGATATTATCATATACATCTGGAATAAAATTTTTTAGAACCTCCATTGTTACTGCCATATTTTTTCTAGTTGTATCTACTAAGGTTCCATCATAATCCCATAAAACTGCCGAAATTTTCATTGTAAATTCTCCTAACACTTATTATTTTCCCAACACTAAAATTCACTACAATTACATACCAATATATATTTTTTCAATTTGCATTTTTTCACAAATTGTTCATTTTTTCATTTATAGTATTGATTTTTAATTGCATATTTGTATTTTAATACACTAATTTAAGTATCAAACTCTACATAATATAATACATTTTTATCTATATCATAAATAGCTATTGTCATATTAAAAGATCCTCGATAAAATATCTTTGCATCACTTGAAGAATCATCACTTTCGCTATGACGGTCAACAAAATACCAATATCCATTTTCTACTTGAGGAATTTTAAAATCTTTAGCTACATCACCGCCATAGTAAACTCCATTTTTTATTCCACCATAAATAAACATATTAATATTCTCACTTAATGGTGTTTTATGCCAACTAACGTTATCTTTAAATTCTTCTAAGATATTTTCTTTATCATCAGATGCAAATTCTAATTTTGCAAATGTATTTCCATCTCCATGAAATCCTTCATGTGTATCTTCATAAATTATATTTATTGGTTTTGGTATATTAATGTTAATTTGTTTTTTAACATAATCAACATCTGATGTACCTGTAAACTTTATAAACCCATATAAACTTATAAAAAATAGTATCACCAAAATAACAATTTTTTTCATTTAAAATTTCTCCCTCTTGAACAATACAAAACTATTATAATATATTTTATTAATCATTAGCTTCACGAAAAGCCTTAGTTCTAAAATTAAAACTATGTTGTCTTAGTTTATTATCAAACATTAAATTTTTCTTTTCTGTTTCCTCATAAGGACTTCTAAATGGACTCCTATAATGTATATAATTAAGTATATTTTTTCCAGTCCATACCCTATCTCTCATATCTAACCTGTAAAAAACATACCCTCTTTGATTATCAGAACCAAAAGGATAATTTACAGCACCAGCAATTGCTTTAAACTTATTTTCATTTCCAAACCAATCTTTCCCTGAAATTATCTCATTCTTTAATCTAGGTATAGCTGCTGAATAGTTTGTCCCGTTTTTTTCGTACAATAATTTTCCATTTATAAGTTCCAATTTCTCCGATCCAGTAATTTTAAATCCATCATGCCAATATGCATTTCCACCTACCCACTGAAAATATTCAATGCCATACATGCTATCATCTTTCAATTCAACATAAATAATTGTTGATTTCAAATTAATTTTCCCTGGTTTTTGAATGGTTTCGTAAACGTTACGTTTCTCCTTAACAGTTTTTTCTTTTGAATCAAACATCAACATCTCACTAGAAACATCTACATATATAGCATCCTTTAACATGTCAACTTCACTATCTGATATGTCTTTAATAATCTCCTCTGGAAATCCCATATTTACAAGCATATCACGTGTTTGTGAAGTCTTTGAAAAAGTAAATTCTTCCGAATTTAATCTAATATGATTAGAAACTAAACTACACAATATAAATATAAAAATACACCCTATTATATACCTTAAAACATGATTTTTACTCTTAAGTCTTACATCATTATCTAAATTTTCAAACTTAACTTTTTCTAATTCCTTACATACCTTGTAAAGTAAAATAAAGTTGTAAAAATAAAATAAGATTACTGGAATAGATATAAACCACAACTTTCCCAACTCTGTAATGGCAAAAACTAAAATAGAAACTCTCCAAATAATCATACGTAATATAGGATCTTTACGTGGTCTTATATCTCCTTTTTCAAAAACTTTTTTTAACCCTTTTCGAAATACAATAAGAAAACTTACGTGAAAAACAGTTAAAGCAATTATCATAATAGTATTATTTCTAAAATTAACACTTAATGGTGTATTTCCATATATTAAACTTAAGATATTAGCTAACATATTTATTATAGAAAAAATCCATGCGCTATTAAGTTCCCTATTTTCCTTACGCAAGTCATAAAATCCAATATATAAAAGCCCTGCTCCAATTATAGGTAAAATATACTGTAACCCTCTAAAATTGAAAGTCATCATAGTAAATATAAATCCCCATGTAATATCCTTTATTGAATTATGCCAAGGATTACTATGTTCATTTAATTGAAAATTAGCATCACCCATTTATATTTCCCTCCTTTTTAAGTTTATTTAATCCCTCATAATTTTTTCAAAGGGAAGATAAGCTTTAAAATACAAATGCCACTTTATCTTTATGTCTTATATAGGGAAACAAGCTCGCATTTAAATTTATTCAATAGCTTCAAAATACTTTTATGCAAAATGTAGCGTTGAATTTGAAGTGTTTCCGAGCATGTCTCACTATTTTGGGTATCCAAGTTTTGGAACGAGTAATTTTAAAAATCAACTTGGAACCTTATATAGGGTTCCAAATTAAATCTTAAACTTATTCATTTATCAAATGAGAAAACTCAAATTAATATTTTTTCAATAACTAACAGATTATTTTAGTTAAAAGTTAAGAGTGAATAGTGAACAGTTGTGGTTATTTTTCTCAACTGATAACAAAAATTTGATGTATAAATTTAAGTTATAGATTGCATCCCTATAAATGAGATTAAGTTAAATATTTCAACCATATTGTAACATGTTTTTAAATGCCATACTATTAAGTTTTTAATAACTATATCTTCTATTATTTTTTATAATTGAACATTATAGATAAGTTTAATAGTAAATTTAATTTTTTTAAAACTACCAAATTCTATTCTTATATTTTTAAAATACCATATAAAAAATATCGCAAATTCATTTCTTTTGAATAATGCGATATATATTATTAATTTTTATGATTATATTAAAATATATAAGAATATAAATTAATATATGTTTACTTTATCTCATCTCCATATATCTTATAACTTCCTACGAAATTTTCAAGTTCTACTGAAAGATCTCCACTTACATCTTTATCCATAGTCAATTCTTTAGCACCACTCGTGTTTATTGGAAAATCTTCAATTACCTCATTTTTCGAACCATTTAATTGAATCTTTAGACTACCCTTTTTTACATCAGAGTCATATGTGAATTTTACTTTATCACCTTTTTTTAATTCTATTGATATTACTCTATTACCAGTTACGTTAACTGCATCATCGTTTTCTATACATCCTAATGAATGAATTCCTAATGAATGAATTACTAATGAACTAATATCACTGTCATTATTTTTAAGAAATGACCATCCTGTTGCAAAAAATATTAATATACATAGTATAAATGTTATGCCTAATAGTTTATAACCCTTCATAAATTTTCTCCCTTCTCTCTTAAATATTAAACATTTTATATCTTAACTATAACTCAATTTTCTTACAAATTATACTATAGTTTATATTTTATACCTCTAATTCAAAAAGCTAATAAATTTATTTTTAATTTCTGCACCATTTCTATATTTTTATTGTCAATATTACCTATTATTATAGGGAAACAAGCTCCAACTTAAATTTATTCAATAACCTTAAAATATTTTCATACAAGATGCAGTGTTAAATTCTAAGTGATTCGGAGCATGTCTCACTATTTTAGGTATCCACGTTTTAGAATGGATAATTTTAAAAGTCAACTTGGAACCCTATAGTGCTTAGTAAATTTTTTTAATTATTACACTAAGTGTTAATTAAAATATAAACTAGTATTTTTATAAATTTTACAAGTTTTTATTTGTTAATTCTATAATGAAGCATTAACTCTCCATTGTTAGGATCTCTTTCATTCATATACTCAAAACCAATACTTGTATACAAATTATAAGCTACTGTATTTCCCTCCACTATACTTAAATATATAGTATCTACCTCATATTCTTTTAAAACTATATCTATAAGCTTTTTCATTGCATCTTTTCCAAATCCTTTACCTTGATAATTTTCATCTATAAGTATTCTATCAATCCAAGTATGTTTGTTAGGCCCAAAAGAGCCATACATTGCAAAACCAACAATATCATCATAATTATATATAGCTACTGGATGCCATTCATTATATAAATTTGCTTCTTCTAAACATTCAGTCACAGTTTCTATAAATCTTTCTTGTTCCTTTTTTATTTTTAATTTCTTCACTATTTCTATATTTTTATTATCAATATTACCTATTATTAGTCTCCTTTCATTAATCTAATCATTTATTATATACATACTTTACATACTTTTTCGTAATTAACAAGTGTCATTCTTTCATTTATTTGTTTTAATTTTCCAAATTTTACGTATCCTAATTTTTCATACAAGTGACAGTTTCCCTTTTCCTGAAATATTGTATCTAAAATCCATCTATGTGCATTATAATAATAACTTTCTATTTGTTTCAGCGCTTCTTGTGCAATTCCCTTATTTTGATATTCTGGAAGAACACACAAAGCCGAAATTTTATACGTCATATATTCCAATTCCATTACTCTAACATATCCAACATTAATATCATTTATCTGAAATATGTATGCCGTTGTATTTTTTCTATCAATCTTTTCTCTAATCTTTTCAATGCTTTCCATTGCAGGACTAGAATCATAATCATGATATTTATTTAGCAATGGTTCAAATGACTTCCTTTGTATATTATAAATAATATCTGCAACATCCCCCGAAATTTTTTTTAACTTTATCATACATACTCTCCTATAAAATTATTCAATTTCCAAAACACATATTATTTTATGTTTTCTTTAAAATACCATATAAAAAAATATCGCAAATTCATTTCTTTTGAATAATGCGATATATATTATTAATTTTCATGATTATATTAAAACATTTAAAGTATAAATTTTTCTCATTATCTATAAATAGTATTCTCATATACCTTTTTATATATCTAATTGTTCATTTCTAAAAAGAATTTTGTATAACTAACACATTCTATAAAAGCAAACAACTTGCTGTTTATCCTTGAAGTCCATTGGCTTGACGTTCCATGTTTTCTACAACAACATCATGAATATCACCTAATGATGCACAATACTCAAGTACCTTCCATGGCGTATTAGTGTGAAAATGAATTTTAATCAACTCATCATCTCCAACAGCAATCAAACAATCACCATTAATATTGCTTGTAATATATTTGCTAATTGCATCCTCGGAAAGATTGTGCCCTTCTATTAATAATTGAGTATCAAATTTGTATTCAATCATACTACACTCTCCTTTATCATACCTAATTTATAAAACTAATTTTGCTACCATTTCTCCATCTTCTATTTTGCCCGTTTCTACAAAACCCAAGGATGCATAAAGCGTCCTTGCTACCACATTCTCTGGTTCATAAGAAAGGTAAACTGCTGAAGCTTTTCCATAAGGGAAAGTCCTAATAAGTTCAAGGGCTCTTATCATAGTTTTCTTACCATAACCTTTACTCTGATGATCTTTATCAATCATTAATCTACACACCCAATATGTATTTTTATCATCATTTTCATCTTTTTCATTATATGATAACATTATAAATCCTACCATTATATCATTGTCATAAATAGCATATGGCATAGGAATGCACTCATTATTTGTTAAAACAACATAAGCCTCAGCAATACTATATATATTACTTGCAACATAATTTTTTTGTTCTTCCTTTACCTTTAATTTAATACACTCATCAAAATTATGCTCTGTAATTTTTCTTAACTCTATCATTATTATCCCCCTTAAAACAAAGTATAATATTATTATCTTTATATTATACTTTTAAATTTTCAATTTTTTTGAAGAATAATGTACGCTATTTGCAAAATTTATATAAATATTTTTAACAATGTTCACAGTATATTAATTTAAATTTATTTTTTCTGTACTATAACATATTAAATTAAATAATATAAAAAAGGATGAATTTTATTTGTTTTTTATCAACCTTCTCCTATATTGCATAATTCTTTTAGTGTCCTATCTTCCCCATATTCTTAAATAACACAGTATTCAATTTTCAAACATCTTATTATATATATTTCACCTCTTATATGTATTGCAACATAAAAAATATCACAACTTATTTCTGAATAATGCAACAATTTAATATATTGTTTTCTATTTACTTTTTGAACCGCTTAATAAATTTAATTTTATCATTATTCAATTTTAATGTTCCCTTAAATCTTTATTCAAAATTTTGTTCAATATATTTAATGTATTCTTTTTTTCCAACCTCGTTAAAGTTATTCTTAAACCATTCGTAAGATTCCTTTAAACCTTCAAATAAATCCTTTTGTTCTACTAATAGCTCTGATTGCCTTGTTACATCTAAACTATATTCATAATTATAAAAACTAAAATAATCTCTTTGATTGCTATGATTAGTTATATATACTTTTTCTAAAGGTGTATCTACAACCTTATAGCATAATTCAACAAATGTATTAATGTCTACTAATTCTGAATTTCCAACATTAAATATATGATTTTTGGGATGTTTATCCAAAATACCTTCAATAACTTTACATAAATCATCTACATGGAAAAACTGTAATTTCATTTTACCGTCATTAGGAATGTAAAACTTTCTATTTCTCAAAGCACATTCAAATACAAATGGTTCTCTATATATATTTTGCATTGGACCATACAAATAAGGCGGTCTTAATATGTAACCATTAGGAACTTTTGAAAATAAGTATTTTTCTGCTTCAATCTTATCTGTTCCATATTTACCCCATATCTTATTAAGCCCAGTTCTTTGAGTTTCTGAGAATGGTTGTATGTTGGTTTCTGGATAAACAGCCGATGAGCTAATAAATATGTAATCTTTAAACTCTCCAACTGCATCTAATATATTTTTAACATCTTGTTGATTATATGCACATACATCTATTATTGCATCAAAAGAATAATCTTTTAGGCAAGCTTTTAAATTATTTCTATCTGCACAAATCAAATTAACATTTTCTATTTGTTGCTTAGTTCCCCTATTTAAAACATAAACCTCATAATTTTTTGATTGAAAGTATTTTGCTACATATTTACTAACAAAACTTGTTCCTCCTGTAACTAATATACCTTTCATAGAATTACCCCCTTTAAATTTCTATCACTTTGTATCTCTCATACAAATAATTTTTACTTAAGCCTATTTTATTATCATGAATCAATTATAAAATATTTTGTAAATATCTTGTTTGTTCAATTTTTAAACAACATTTCACTTCATATTTTATTTGAATTATGGCATAAAAATACCCCAAAATTCAATTCATGAATAATGTATGAATGCTAAAATAAAAATGTACTAAGTTGCTAATATTTCCATGTACAACATTGTCTAAATTCTTTACAGTATTA
>NZ_LFRG01000067.1:0-13558 GCF_001573875.1 Clostridium sp. ATCC 25772 | reverse complement strand
AATGCACCCCTCCATTCATTAATCCTAGTATAGTTCCATTCGAATTATGAGTCTACTTTTCCACGGGGGCCTATGAGCTATTAACTATTCACTATTAACTTTTAACTGAAAAAGTCCCATTTGTGATGGAGACAACACTAGAAGTAATTGCTTGTTTAAAGGTTTCACTAAAAGAAAAATAGAGGTACTGGTTCTTTTTTTATATTATTATGGGAATACAGCAATTGTGAAATCTATAATTTAAACGAAGAAAATAGCCACAAATGAACCTGTCCCACTTGTTATGGAAGTAAAACTTTGAGTGATTGCTTACTTAAAGTTTGTTAGTAAAACTAGATTTTAAAAATACGTTGAGAATTACTAGAAGCAAAGTGAGTAGTAATAACCACAACTAGTAATTATTAACTTTTAACTCTTAACTAAAGAAGGCTGTTAGTTATTGATAAATGAATAACTTTAAAATTTAACTTAGAACCCTATTGTAATTCACAATATGAATATAGAATAAAATTTGAATTAATAGAGAAAATATAATTGAGAAAAATGTTAAAATTTTATGAAAAGAATGTATTTTGTGTAAAGCAACAATACTTTAAATTGTAAATCTATCATGTTATAATAATAGAAAGTATTACAAATTTTGATAAAGGTAGGGAAAAATAATGTCTAAATTACTAGAAAGATTTTTAGGTTATGTTAAATATGATACTCAAAGTGATGAAGCATCATCAACACTTCCAAGCACAAAAAGTCAATTAGAATTTGGAAAAGTTTTATTAGAAGAATTAAAATCAATAGGTATGAGTGATGTTAAAGTTGATGAAATGGGGTTTGTTATAGCAACATTGCCATCAAATATGGAAAAAGAAGTTCCAACAGTAGGATTCTTGGCTCATATGGATACAGCACCAGATTATTCAGGTAAAAACGTAAATCCTCAAATAATCGAAAATTATGGTGGAGAAGATATAAAACTAAATGAAGATACAACATTATCAGTTAAAGATTTTCCTGAAATCAAAAAGTATGTTGGCAAAACAATAATAACAACTGATGGAACAACGTTATTAGGTGGGGATGATAAAGCTGGTATAGCTGAAATAATGACAGCTATGGAATACTTAATAAATAATCCAGAAATAAAACATGGAACAATTAAAGTTGCTTTCACACCAGATGAAGAAATAGGAACAGGATGTAATAATTTTAACGTTCCTGCATTCAATGCTGATTTTGCTTATACATTAGATGGTGGTGAAGTTGGAGAAATATCTTATGAAACTTTCAATGCAGCTGGAGCAGTAGTTACATTTAATGGAGTAAACGTACATCCAGGTTCAGCTAAAGGAAAAATGAAACATTCTGGAATAATATCTATGGAATTCTTTAATGAATTACCAGAAAACCAAAGACCAGAAACAACTGAAGGTTATGATGGATTCTTCATGTTAACAGATATGAATGTAACAGTTGAAAAATCTGTTCAGGAATATATAATAAGAGACTTTGATATGGATAAATTCAAAGCTAAAAAGGCTACAATGGAAGCTTTAGTTAAAAAATATAATGAAAAATATGGTGAAGGAACAGTTGTTTTAGATATGTCAGATACATACTATAATATGGCTGAAAAAATCAAAGAGCAATATCATATAGTAGAAACTGCAGTAGAAGCAATTAAATCTTTAGAAATAGAAGCATTAGTATTACCAATCAGAGGTGGTACTGATGGATCAAAACTTTCGTTTAAAGGACTTCCAACTCCAAATTTATTCACTGGCGGACATAACTTCCATGGAAAATTTGAATACATTGTAAAAGAATCAATGGAAAGTGCAGTTCAAGTAGTATTAAAAATAATAGAATTATATTCTAATAAATAATAAATATAAAAAAGATGACTAAATTTGGTCATCTTTTTTGTTTTTATATAGGTATTATAAGATTTGATTAAGATAATAATATAAATAGAATTTAATTCATGGATATATAGAAATAAGCTCTATTTAAATTTGTTCCTCAAATTTTTGTTATCAGTTGATAAAAATAAGTTTAGTTAAGAATTATGAATTATGAATTAAGAATATAGGATGAAAGTGGCAACCACTTTCTGAAAATGATTTAAAAAATCTATCAATATAATTTGTTTTGCAAATTTATAAAAAGATACGTTGAGAATTACTAGAAACGAAGTGAGTAGTAATAACCATAACTATTAACTATTAACTATTCACTCTTAACTTTTAACTAAAACAATCTGTTAGTTATTGATAAAATATTAATTTGAGTTTTCTCATTTGATAAATGAATAACTTTAAAACTTAACTTGGAACTCTATAATATAGAAGCTTGTCTTTAAATTGTCAAATAGAAGTCATTAAACTGTCAATTATAAGACACAAAATTGACATAAAATTGAACTAAAATTTAGTCATAAGGTTGAAGTGAGGGGTTGATAATATGAGCGATACAAATGAAAACAACTTAAATAATATGGAAGTGAAAAATAATACTAATGAAGAATTAGAAAAAACATTTATAGATAATGCAGAATATACAGTGAATGATAATAATTATTCATATAATCCACCACCAAAGAAAAAAAAGAAGAAAAAAAGAGGCATTGGACCTTATATAGCAATAGGACTTATATGTTCTACATTAGGTGGCGGAATTGGAGGCGCAGTTACTTATACAGCGTTAAGACATAATAATCAGTCATCACCAGTTCAAGAAAAGTCAAATAATAACGTTTCTACAACTCCTATAAGTGCAGGTGATTATATGAACATACCAGATGTTGTTGAAAAAGTATCACCAGCAGTAGTAGGCGTTGCAACAAAATCTTTCCCAAAAAACTTTGCAGGATGGCAAACATCTCCTCAAGAAGGTATAGGGTCAGGATTTATATTTAATGAAGAAGGACTAATATTAACTAACTATCACGTTGTTGAAGGTGCAAGTGAAGTTAATGTAATACTTAGTACTGGTGAGGAAGTTTCGGCTAAAGTTGTGAACTATAATGAGGATGCAGATTTAGCAGTTGTAAAAATAACTAAAAAAGATGTGAAAATACCAGGAGTTTTAACATTCGGAAACTCCGATGATATAAAAGTAGGAGAACAGGTTATAGCTATAGGAAGTCCATTATCCAAAGATTTCTCAGGTTCAGTAACAACAGGAATTATTAGTGCTGTTAATAGAGAAATGCAATTTGAAAATGGAAAAACACTAAAATTAATACAAACAGATACAGCTATAAACCCAGGAAATAGTGGAGGTCCACTACTTAACTCAAAAGGTGAAGTAGTAGGAATAAATACAGCAAAAATACAAGCACAAGGTGTTGAAGGATTAGGATTCTCAATTCCGATAAATGCAGCAAAAGAAAAGCTTGATATCTTAACAAAACCAATATTAAAACTTGGAATACAGTGTAAAGATATTGATGAAGTTTTATCCAAACAATATAATATCCCACAAGGTATTTATATTGCAGGAGTAGAAGATTTTAGTGCAGCTCAAAAGGCAGGAATACAACCTGGAGACGTAATAGTGAAGTTTGATGGAAAAGATGTCAAAACAGTAGCTGAAATTAATGCGCTAAAAGAAAAACATGAAGAAAATGATACAGTCCCTGTAGAATATATAAGGGACGGGAAAACTATGAAAGCTAACATAAAGCTTGAGGCTTAACTTAAACTTTATGTTTTGCCTAACCAATCCATTATTTTATGACGATGAGTTAACAAAAGATCCCCCTTAATCTATTGTTAATAGACCAATAAAATTCCTTGATAATGGATAGGTTAATATATATTATAGGTTACAAAAATTAACCTCATCTCCCTTTAACTTATACAAACCCAAAAAAAGATAGCTAATTTAGCTATCTTTTTTAGTTATTTTAATTCTTTAATTAAGCCTTTTCTATATGCAGTAAGAAGTTTTTCAAGCTCTGATATTTGCTCTATAAGTTCTTTGCCAATATCTGTATCTATAACCCTTTTTCTAGTTTTAGTAGTTTCAAGTATAACAGATGAAGATAGAATATCTTTTCCTTCTTCTATAGCTTTTTGGGTAGATTCAAAAGGTTCATGAGAAACTAGTTGTAATCCATAGGAATTATATATTAAAGTGTAACCCGCAAGGCCAGTTTCTCTTTGATATGCCTTAGAAAATCCGCCATCTATAACTAAAAGTTTTCCACCAGCTTTTATAGGACTTTCCCCTTTTACAACTTTAACAGGCACATGACCATTTATTATATGACTATCTAAAGGATCAAGTCCAAATTCAGTTAAAATCATATCGCAAATTTCTTCTTTATCTCTAAACTTAAAATAAGCATCTTTACTTTCAGTATGAGTTGTTTTATCGTCAACAAAATATCTTTCAAAAGTAGCCATTTTAGTTTTACCAAATAGCGGTGAATCTTCACCACACCATAAATACCAAAGAAAATCTAATGAATATAAATCTTTTTCAGAATTACCTTTATTAAAGTAACCTTCTCTAGCAAGTCTATCAGCCATATCTAAATATGCCTTTCCAGAGTATTCTTTTCCAGAAAGTTTAGCTTTTCTAAAATTACCATGTTCATCAAGAGGAATACATGCATGATATAAAAGATTAGAATTACAAACAAGATATAAACTTCCTTTAGAATATAAATATCTAACATGCTTTTGTAGTTTATCACTATTTATAAAAGAAGATTTTAATCTTAAAACTAAAGAACTTTCTTCTTTAGTAAGCTTATAAGGGTCTTTCATATCTATTGTAGGGAAATTAGTATCATTAAGAGGATATTCTTTTCCATCTACAAGTACAGTTCCTTTTTCCAAGTTCATCTTGTCTAAAAGAAGTCTATGTTCCATATTAAATGAAGGACGTCTTTTAATAACTTGACCTTCTAACTTGAACTGAATAACAGAAATAGCTTTATGCATTTGGGCCATAAGTTTTAAATCTGTTTCTTTATAACTTCCAGCAGTTATTTTAGGTTTAAATGATTTACAAGGGTCATTTCCATAAGTATCCATTGCAAAAGTTGCAAGTGGAAGTAAATTAACACCATAGCCATCTTCTAATGTTTCAAGATTAGCATATCTTGTAGAAATACGAATAACGTTTGATATACAGCACTCATTTCCAGCAGCGGCTCCCATCCATAAAATATCATGGTTTCCCCATTGAATATCAATAGAACTATATCTCATAAGACTTTCCATAATTATATGGGCTCCAGGACCTCTATCATAAATATCCCCAACAATATGAAGTCTATCCACTGTCAATCTTTGAATTACATTGCATATGGCTATAATAAATTCTTTAGCACGACCAATCCTAATAATTGTATCTAAAATTCCATTAAAGTATTCCAGTTTATTTGGTCTAGTTTCTTGTTCATTTAAAAGCTCATCTATAATATAAGCAAAATCAGGTGGCAGTGTTTTTCGTACCTTAGATCTTGTATACTTTGAAGAAACTATTTTGCAAATTTCGATAAGTCTATATAAAGTAATTCTATACCAATCATCAACTTCTTTTTCTTGATTTATTATAAGTTCTAACTTTTGCTCAGGATAATATATTAAGGTGCATAATTCTTTTCGTTCACTTTCTTTTAAAGTATTACCTAAAATATCATTAACCTTTCTTTTAATAACTCCAGATGCATTTTTTAAAACGTGGTTAAAAGCTTCATATTCACCATGTATATCTGTAAGAAAATGCTCAGTACCTTTAGGTAAATTAAGAATAGCCTGCAAGTTAATTATTTCAGTACATGCATCTGAGATAGTAGGGAATTTATGTGATAAAAGTTTAAGATATCTTAAATCATCTTCAAGCATATCGACACTTATTTCATTCATAGCTAACATAAGAAAACTCCTTTCGAATTAGACAAATTTATAGTCAGAAAAATTTATAGTTTAAATTGAGTATTAAAATGAATAAAATTAATTTTTCATCTGTCCTCAGTAATTTTCATAATTTAATTATAGGGTTCCAAGTTGATTTTTAAAATTGAACCCAAAAAACAGTGAGCATATGCTCAAAGTATCTTAATTTCTAAATAAATTTCAGTTTATTAAATTGATTTAATCTTATTTTACTATAAGGATGTTAAAGTCATCTTTTATTTTATGCATTATAAATTTCAAACATCCCAAATTTACAACTATAGTAATTGAAGTATTAAAACATCTTAAGTACAATAAAAGACATTTAGATTTGAGCTTGTTCACTATATAACTATATTTAAACACAATAATGTATCATTTATATTAATAGTATATAACATATAGCCAAATAATGTAACATTTATTTTTGGAAAATAAGTAATTATTTATATAGTAAACAATCTAATTGAATAAATTATTTAAAACTAAGAAAACATATAAATAAAAATACAAAGGAGAAATTAAAATGGTTGATGAAATGTTGCAGTTAAAAGTTTGGGCCGTAGTAGGTGCATCTGACGATGAAAGTAAATTTGGATATAAAATTCCTAAAAGATTACGTGAAAAAGGGTATACAGTTTATGGAATAAATCCTAAAGGGAAAGCAATAGATGGAATTGAAGTATATCCATTAATAAGTGATTTACCGCAAAAACCAGATGTTGTTAATATGATAGTAAATCCTAAAATATCATTAAGTACTTTAGATCAAATAAAAGAAGCTGGAATAGAAAACGTATGGTTTCAACCAGGATCATTTGATAAAGAAGTATTAGACAAAGCAAGAACTCTCGGATTAAACATAGAATTAAATCACTGCGCATATGTAGAACTAAATAACATATAAAAAATAGCTAGTCTCGAATTAGCAGCTTTGCTACTTAGTTGTTCGGGACTGGCTTTGGTGTTTTTGTTAAGGAATACAAAATTATAAGAGTAACAAATATTAGCGAATAAAATAAACTTATCGTGCCTGTCCCATTTGTGATGGAGATGATACTTAGAAATATTGATTGCTAAGAAGTCTAGCTAAAACTGTAGTATTAGGGACTGACTTTGAGTGTTATTTGAGAAAACTAAAATCAACAAAAGTATCTATCCCAAAGTATAGCAAAGTAGCCAATTACGCGTCTGTCCCTCTTGTGATGGAGATAGAACTTTGTATAATTGCTTACTTAGTTGAGGTAGAGATTTAAAAAAAATTGACAATGGACAAAGGACAATTAAAAAAATTAAGGATTAAGAATTATGAATTAAGAATTTAGGAAGAAACTGGACTACCAGTTTCTTTTGAATTAGAAGGAGTAAAATTTGAGTTTTAGAGATAAAACAAACAAAAGCTATATTCAAAAGTGCACATCCGTAACAAGAAGGACAGGCGTACCTAAGTATATTTTCCATAAGTTATTTTTACAGTGAAATCATAATGTTATCAATAAAACCTAAAGTAATCAAAGCCAGTCCTAAAAAATACGTTTAGAATTATTAGGAACAAAGTGAGTAGTAATAACCACAACTATTAATTATTAACTCTTAACTAGCAAAGCATTACAACTCTTCACTCTTAACTAACAAAGTGTTACCACTTTTAACTAAATATTCAAGAAGAATAAATAAAAATAATAAAAATTTAAATTTATGTTTAAAATTATATATATAAGCATAAAATATATAAGATTAAAAAGTATAAATTAAATTATATATTGCATATTTATAAGAAAATTGTAAATATTACTTTTCAAATTCTGAAAAAAGTATATAATAATACCTAAATATAAAAAAAGGATGGGATTTTATGAAAAAGAAATCGATGAGTATAGTTATAGCAATACTAGTAATTATAGCTATTATAATTTTCCCACTAGTATCAAGCTATAATAGCTTTGTAAGTTTAGAAGAACAAGTAAACACTGTTGCATCTGATTTAGATGCTCAATTACAAAGAAGAGCGGATTTAATTCCTAACTTAGTTTCAACTGTTAAAGGGTATACAACACATGAGGAAGAAGTATTAACATCTATAGCAGATGCTAGATCAAAACTTGCAGGTGCAGGAACAATGGAAGAAAAAGCAGCTGCAGATTCAGAACTTTCTAATTCATTATCAAGACTTTTAGTTGTAGTGGAGAATTATCCAGAGTTAAAGGCAAATGAAAACTTTAAAGATTTAACAGTAGCTCTAGAAGGTACAGAAAACAGAATAGCCATAAAGAGAGAAGATTATAATAATGTAGTTTCACAATACAATAAAAAAATTAAAAGGTTCCCAGGCAACATAGTAGCATCAATGTTTGGTTTTGAAGAAAAACAATATTTCAAAGCAGCCGAAGGAGCAACAGAGGTTCCTAACGTTGACTTCAATAAGTAGTGAGAAGTTAATATGAAAAATTTAATAAAAAGAATATCAGCATTTTTAATTTTTTTATTTGTATGTATAACTCCATTAAGTGCATTTTCAATAGAATATGAGAGCCCAACAAAATATAAATATATAAATGATTATGTTGGAATAATGGATGAAAAAACACGAGATGAAATTATTTCTATAGGTAAAGAATTAGAAGATAAAACTTCAGCACAATCAACTATAGTAATAATAAATTCATTACAAGGAAATTCAATAGAAGATTATGCAAATAAACTTTTTAGACAGTGGGGAATAGGAACGAGTGAAAAAGATAATGGACTACTAATACTAATGGCAATAGAAGATAAACAATATAGAGTAGAAGTAGGTAGAGGATTAGAAGGTGCAATAACTGATATTTATAGTAACAGAGTAATGGAAGGTGAAGCAAAACCTTATTTCAAGGAAGGTGATTACTCAACGGGACTATTAAATGCATATAAAGTATTTGCACAGGATATTGCAACAGAATATAATCAAACATTATCTTATGATTACTCTCCACAAGAAAATTATAAAGAAGGTTCACAATCTGATGGTGAATCAGCCATCTTAATAGGGATAATTGTTTTTATCATATTAGGAGATGCGCTTTTTAATAAAGGAAGATTAATGTCTTTACTTTTCTTACGTAGAAGAAGAGGACGCTATTATGGAACAGGACCAATTATAAGAAATAATCGTAAAAATGATGATGATGACGACTTTTTCGGACCCTTTGGTGGTGGAGGAGGTTCATCAGGTGGTGGATTTGGAGGCTTTGGTGGAGGAAGCTCAAATGGTGGAGGTTCTTCAGGAAGCTGGTAAAATAAAAAGTTATGAAAATAGATTTCTATTTTCATAACTTTTTTGTTATGTTAATAAAATTTTATTGATACATCATATCCTAAATTCTTGAAAAAATCTTTTAAAAATTTTTCAGTAGATATATTTACTTCATCAAGAAAGCCTTTATCAATAATTTCATTTTCTTTTTCATTTTTAGATTTACAAATTTCATTAAAAATTTCATTGCTTTTCAAAGGATTAAAAAGAGAATTTTTTTCATTTAAAGTAGAAATTTTATCCTCAATGACTACATGGTCTAAAATCTTTGAATTAGGAATAGACAGAGTAGCTTTATTCCCATTTATTTTAAGTTTACTTTCTTTTAAAGAAACTCCAGCTTTTATATATCCATCATATTTTAAAACAAAAGATTTTTCAGTAAAGGGGATATCTATATCATTAAACTTTAAATTATCCTTCACAGAAATAATATTAGAATAATCGTATTTAACAGTAACAAGTTCATTAATGCTTACAAGTTGCTGAAATATTGTTTCAGTAGAATCTTTTCTGTGAGATTTAAAAGGAGTTTTAAAAGATAAAATAAATAAAAGAACTACTATAACAATTATTAAAAGTCCTATTATTTTAGATTTAAAAGAAACTTTCTTGATAAAAACACCTCCTTAAAGATTAAAAAAACTTTTTAGCTTATACCATTAAATTTTATTTGTCAATTGAGAAAAATAAATAGTAAAAATCATTGAGAATGATGACTTTTAGAATTTAATTAGGTTAAAATATTCTCACTTGATAAAGATATAAATTAAAAGTTTAGATTGAAACCCTACATATATATATATGAAAAAAATGACAAAAAATTACTTAATGGTTAAGTTTTTATAAAATATGGATAGAGAGGTTTACACTTTACTAGGATAGTGATAAATTTAAGTTAGCACAATTAACCATATAGCTTTAAGTTTGGAATGTTTTGTCTTGAATTAAACATTCCTAAAAATGGATAAAAACAAAAATAACACCAGTTAAACTGGTGTTATTTGTTTATCTTTGCCCTAATTTTAAATTTGGAATTGCATTTAATGTTAAATCAGATGTTCTTCCACAATTATATTCAAAATATGCAGCACTTCCTATCATTGCAGCATTGTCTGTACATAATATAGGTTTTGGGAATAAAACTTTTATTCCTTCCTTCTCACATTCATTTATCATAGTTGCTCTTAGACAACTGTTAGAAGCAACGCCTCCAGCTATAGCTATTTTATCAACATTTTTTATTTTACAAGCTTTAATAGCATTTTCAACTAAGACTTCAACTACTGATTTTTGAAAAGATGCAGCAACATCTGGTATATTAACTTCTTCATTTTTCATTTCAGCTTTATTTAGATAATTTAAAACTGAAGATTTTACTCCGCTGAATGAAAAATCTAAGCACTCCTGATGAAAGTTAGCTTTAGGGAATTTTATTGCGGTATTATTTCCTTCTTTAGCAATCTTATCAATTTTAGGACCGCCAGGGTAGCCAAGACCTAAAGCACGAGCTACTTTATCATAAGCTTCACCGGCAGCATCATCTTTTGTTTCACCCATAACTTCAAATTCACCATAATCTTTCATATGTACTACAAATGTGTGTCCACCTGAAACAACTAATGTTACAAATGGAGGCTCTAACTCTTTATATTCAATAAAGTTAGCACTTATGTGACCCTCAATGTGATTTACACCTATTAAAGGGATATTAAGAGCATAAGCTAAAGATTTGGCATACTGAAGACCAACAAGTAAAGCACCAACAAGACCAGGTCCGTAAGTAACACCAACAGCATCTATTTCATTTAAAGTTACATTAGCTTCATCTAAAGCTTCTTGAACAACAGCACTGATTGCTTCAATATGTTTTCTAGAAGCAACCTCAGGAACAACACCACCAAATTTTTCATGAGTAGAAATTTGTGATGCTATAACATTAGACAAAACTTCCCTACCGTCAACAACAACTGCAGCAGAAGTTTCATCACAACTAGATTCTATAGATAATATCTTAAAATTTTCTTTCATAGCATAAACACCTCGTTCTTATGACAATTCAATTAATACATATTTAATTAAATAATAAAGTTTAGTTATATTATTTAATTAAATGTGCCTAATAAGAGAAACTCTATTATGATTATATACTTTTATAAGCTTTATAATCAAATATTAGAACAGTTTTTTAAAGCATTTTTTACAAAGAATAGTTTTTCCTTTATTTGCAGATATAGCATTCTCCTTAGATACTGACCTTTGACATATCTCACAACATAAAACTTCTTTGGAGACAGATTTTGGAGATGTAACTTTTTTTAATTGATTAGGATTTTTTGTCTTTGAGTTAGAAGGAGGATTATACTCTATAGTTTCGTCTTTTATATCACGTTTCTCTATTGAATAATTCATCTTATATGTACTTTCACCGAATAACTCTAGCTCAAACCTAGGGTTTTTCTCATCATAAAATTCCTCTATAATTAATCGCCTAACTTGAGCATCATTAACTATAAGTCCACTTTTTTCTACACCATCAAAAATGCTTTTAGTTATGTTATTGGTATCAGGATGACGTTTTTTAGACTTATAAAAAACTTTTAAAACTGCAATTAAGGCTTCAGATAAAACAATTCCAGGGTTTTGAACCCTACATTCATATGCAATTTCTTCCTCATAAAGTGCATATCGATCATGATACTTACCAGAATTATAAGGGAGAATAGCCCTACCATTCATATTAAATAATTTAAAATTAGATTTTGAAATAGGGGAACCCTTAACTATAACTTTTGCATAACTCATAAAATCCTCCAAACTACAATCGAATATATGTATATAACTTATATGTATAGTTTAAAAGTAAATCTTAAATTTTTCAACAAGCCACAAAACTTACTTTAAAAAAATTAGGAATTAAGAAAGAAACTGAACTTTAGTAAATTAACAATGGGCAAAGGAAAATCAATTAGGAATTGACATTTGACAATTAAAAAAATTAAGGATTAAGAATTAGGAATTAAGAATTCAGGAGGAAAGTGGCAATCACTTTCTTTTAATCTAATTGTATAATTTGCCTTGCAAATTTATAAAGAGTACGTTTAGTATTACTAGGAACGAAGTGAGTAGTAATAACCACAACTATTAATTCTTAACTCTTAACTAGAAAAGTCCCATTTGTGATGGAGGCAGAACTTAGGGGATTAATTGGTTAGTTGAGATAAGTAGTTTAAAAAATTGACAATGGACAATTGGGTTAGAAATTGACATTTGACAAAGGACAATTGACAATGACGGTTGAAACTGGGCTACCAGTTTCTTTGAATTAGAGGGAGTAAAATTTGAGTTTTAGAAGTAAAACAAACAAAAGCTAAGATCTAATTTTACAGCCGTAACAAATGGGACAGGCACGAATGGCTTATCTATATAAAAATAAAAATCAGCTCTTTGGATTTGGTTACCATGAATAAAAAAAGTTAGCCAGTCCCCTTAAATAGTTAAGAGTTAATAGTTAATAGTTCAGGATGAAACTGTATCACCAGTTTCTTTGAAATAAAGTAGCTTTGCTGCGTAGAGGTTCGGGACTGGCTTTGAACTTTTAGATAGAAGTATAAAGTTAGAAGAGCATCAAGTGTTAGTGAAGAAAATAAATTTACCGTGCCTGTCCCATTTGTGATGGAGGCAACACTAGAAGTAATTGCTTATTTAAAGGCTTCACTAAAACCCAAATAAGGGTACTAGTTCTTTGCTTATTTTGTTATGGGAATAAAATAAAAAAATTAAGGATTAAGAATTATGAATTAAAAATTTAGGAGGAAAGTGGCAATCACTTTCTTTAAAATCTATAAATATAATTTGCTTTGAAAATTTATAAAAATTACGTTTAGAATTACTAGGAACGAAGTGAATAGTAATAACCAGAACTGTTAACTATTCACTGTTAACTCTTAACTAAAAAAGTCCCATTTGTTATGGAGCCAACACTAGGGGTAATTGCTTGTTTGAAAATTTTACTAAAACCCAAATAGGGGTACTGGTTCTTTACTTATCTTGTTATGAGAGTACAGTAATTGTGGAATCTACAGTTAAGCGAAGAAAATAGCCACAAATGAACCTGTCCCACTTGTTATGGAATAAAAGTCTTGGATAATTGCTTATTTAGAAGTTTTACTTTTGTAGATTCAAAAATACGTTGAGAATTACTAGGAACGAAGTGAGTAGTAATAACCATAATTATTAATTCTCTCTTTTTAATTGAAATACTCAATTATGCTTCTATTCTCTCTTTTTAATTGAAATACTCAATTATGCTTCTATTATCTTTAAATTTTATATGAGTTTAATGTGCGAAGGT
>NZ_LFRG01000066.1:0-13098 GCF_001573875.1 Clostridium sp. ATCC 25772 | reverse complement strand
AACCTTCGCACATTAAACTCATATAAAATTTAAAGATAATAGAAGCATAATTGAGTATTTCAATTAAAAAGAGAGAACTATTTTTAATATGAAAAAATAGCTTTTGACAGATGGGGTGCAGCTTAATAGGTACATTGAAGAACGAAAAGCTACAATAAATTATAAAGAGTTAATAAACAATATGTCTTTTAAAAAAGCAGATGAGCTTAAATTGGTATTAAACTGCCACGAAGATATATTAAAAGAATTCAATGAGAAATTATTTTTAAATTTAATAAATAGAATAAGGGCTATCATAATAGTAGAAGTTGAGTCTATGTTTAAATCGGGAGCCAGGGTTACGAATATACTGTAAAAAAATTCAAAATAATGTTAATAACGTGGTATAATATGGGTATGCTTTATTATGAAGGCGTACTCAATTCTTTTATGAAAAAGGTGAAATTATGAAGGAAGTAACTGCAGCTATAATTTTTAAAAGATAATTTAATGTTAATGAAATAAAGAGCAAAAAATGATAAGTTGGCTGGTAAATGGGAATCTATGGGTGAAAAAATAGAGTCAGGTGAAATACCATAGGAGTGTTTGAAAAGAAAAATTAAGGAAAATTTAAATAAAGATATAAAAGTAGAACGTTTCTTTGAAAAAAGTGTTTATACATATACAAATGAGCAAATAAAGTTATTAGCTTATTATGTTTCTGTTATAAAAGGTGAAGTAGAGTTGCTTGTACATAATGATTATAGATAGGGAAGTATAGAGGAGATGGAAATGTTTGATTTTGTACTATCAAGCATTTCATTTGTAGATAAGTTAAGGGAGGAGAACTAGTGGCATTTAATACAGGATTAAGTTTAAATCAAATAATTACTAATGAAGAATTGATAAAAATATTTAAGTGTGGGTCCATGAGTGGAATGAGGACTTCTAAAGCTACAAATACGTTAACAATAATATCGGATTATACAAAAGGGTTATATGATGATAAGTGGATTGGTGATGTTCTTCACTACACAGGAATGGGTAAAAGTGGAGATCAAGATATTAATTATAGGCAAAATAGAACTTTAAATGAATCAAATGAAAATAATGTAGATGTATTTCTATTTGAGGTTTTTAAAGTTAATAGTTACATATATAGAGGTCAAGTTAAGCTAGTAGATATTCCATATAAAGAAAAGCAAAAAGACGTAGATGGCAATCTAAGAAACGTATGGTTTTTTCCAGTTAAGCCTATTGATGAACATATCATAACTATAGATGAAAATATTATCAAAGAAAATTATAATAATAAGGAAAAAAAAGCTAAAAAGTTAACAGATAAAGAATTAAAAGAAAAAGCTGAGGAGAGTCAATATACAAAAACAAGTGTAAGAATAATAACATTTAAAACTTATGAAAGAAATGCTTTTGTTACTGAATATGCCAAAAGAAGAGCAAATGGTAAATGTCAACTATGTAACAGGGCAGCTCCTTTTACTAATAAATTTGGAGAACCATATTTAGAAATACATCATATAGAATGGTTGTCTAAAGGCGGGGCAGATACTATAGAAAATACTGTTGCACTTTGCCCCAATTGTCATAAAAAAATGCATGTAGTAGACAATAATTTGGATAAAACTTACCTTAAAAACATATCAAAAAATAGTTAGGAGAATATAGTGAAAAAGTTTGATGATATTTTTAAAATAGGAAAACTAAAAATTAGTGATGAATATGAACTAACTTGTAAGTTAGAGAAATTTATTAAAGAAATAGATTTAGAAGTAGGAAAATCACAGAAGAAGTCTTGGCTACAATGTATAAGTTATTAAAAATTTTTAATTTCTACAGTTATTGACAGTAAATATATTAATTTTAAATGTTAGTATTTTAACCATGAGTGCTATGTACGGGATAGATTTTAGAGAAAAGAAGATGCAGAACAAATTTTTGAAAAGACTTTAAAAAGGAAAAGGTTAATCATATACCAAAATGGTTGAAGAAGTTAATGATTTCTAATCTACAAGAATAGAGAAATTTTGTGCAGGTATGAAAAATTTCAAAACGCATTAGGACTTATTTTAGCGTAAGAGTTTAAAAATGAAGTATGGATAAAAATATCTAAAGGTTAAAATAGAAATTTCGATAAATAGCGGTTCATAGACATGATAATAATATAATGCATTTTAAAAATTTGAAGTTTTGGTTTTTGTTTAATGGAACTTCAAATTTTGATACCCTTTTTCTTTTTAAAAAATAAGTGGGTATAGTTTAGTGGAAGAGGTTGAGGAGTCAAGCTAGATGTAGGCTTGAACAAGTAGTTGAGATAGATGTTTGAAAATAAATTACGATTTTTGACTACTTATCGTCTAGGTGTAAATACTTAAAATACAGTTAGTCTAAATTTAAATGGGGAGATTATATTATGCCAAATAATATAAGATCTTTGTACACTTGAATGTGTAGGACACCCCTAAAGAAATTTAGTTATCATGTTGGCTTTGGACATGGGGAATTTGTACAATATTTCGAGATATCATGATATAATAGAGGTTAGGATTTTTATTATTGATGAATGTCCAAGTTATGATACCAATGACATATAACAAATTATAAAAATTGCTGATTGATAAAAACATGAACAAAACCTAGATTGAAAATGTTTCTAATCTTAGTAGCAGTATCATCGTAGAAAGAGAACGATATGAACTTGTTTCCATTGAAACACGAGTGAAGATAAGGCTAGTACTAGGTGTTAATGTAGAATTAAAAAACGAAATATTTGGAGGCATAATTATGATTACATCAGAAGAGATTAAAAGAAGATTATGGGATGGGGCAAATGAGTTAAGAGGTTCCATGGACGCAAGTCGTTACAAGGATTATATGCTTGGCTTAATGTTTTACAAGTTTTTAAGTGATAAAACTTTGGAGACCTATAAAAATATTGCAGGAAAAGGCAACTTGTCTGAGAATGAGTTAGTAGAAGAATATGCTAAGGATAAAGCTGAGTGTGGAGATGAACTTGAAAAAGCAATTCAAAGTTTGTTGAAGTATTATGTATCTCCAGAATATCTTTATCAAACATGGCTTAAAGATATTAATTCTGGAAATTTTGAACTTCAAAAGGTTACAGATAGTCTAAATAATTTTGAAAGAACAATAGCTATATCTGGCGATTCAAGTGACTTTAATGGCCTATTTTCTAGTTCGACACTTGATTTAACAGACACCGCTTTAGGAAGCAATTTAAATGAACGTAGTAAAAATATTAAAGCACTGATATTGTTATTTGCTGACCTTAACATGGTGGCTTTGCAAAAAGGTGATGTTCTTGGTGATGCGTATGAATATTTGATTGGCCAGTTTGCAATGGAATCTGGAAAGAAGGCAGGAGAATTCTATACACCACATCAAGTGAGTGAAGTTATGGCTCAGATAGTTTCAAAAACATCAGAAATTAAATCAATATATGATCCAACAGTAGGGTCTGGTTCATTGCTTTTGACAGTAAAAAAGCACTTAGCAAAGAATGTGCAAAGAGATTTAGCTTACTACGGTCAAGAAAGTAATACAGCAACTTATAATTTGACACGTATGAATCTTCTTCTTCATGGAGTATATCCGGAAAAGATGAAAATCAAAAATGGTGATACTCTTTCAAATGATTGGCCTGAGGATCCAGAAAAGCCTAATGAAGGTGTGCTATTTGATGCAGTTGTTATGAATCCACCGTATTCAGCAAAGAATTGGAACAAAGCAGGATTAAAGGTAAGTGATCCACGTTTTGAAGTAGCGGGTACTTTACCACCAGATTCAAAAGGAGATTTTGCATTTTTATTACATGGACTATATCATTTAGGAACTAATGGAACAATGGCAATTGTACTACCACATGGGGTTTTATTCCGTGGTTCTACAGAGGGGGACATCAGAAAAAAATTACTAGATAAGAGTCATATTGATGCAATTATTGGTTTGCCAAATAATTTGTTTACAAACACAGGAATTCCAGTTGTAATTATAATATTAAAAAAGAATCGTAAAATTGATGCTCCTGTGCTTATTATTGATGCATCAAATAGCTTTATTAAAGTAGGAAAGCAAAATATACTTCAAGAAAAAGACATTGCAAAAATAGTAGATGTATACATGAAAAAAACAGAGATACCAGGGTATAGTCATCTTGCTACACGTGAAGAAATAAAGAAAAATGAATATAATATGAATATTCCTCGTTATATTGAAGCAATTGATAAAGAAATACCGCATGATGTAGATGGTCATTTGTTAGGAGGAATTCCTCAAAAGAATATTGATGATTTAAAAATTTTACAATCAACAGTAAAAGATATTTTGGATGCTTCTTTGAATAAAGTGCGTGATGGGTATGTTGAACTTGCAAAACCGGTGAATGAATTGACTCATGATGTTTTAATTGATGAACGCATTGCAAAAATTTCAAAAGCCCTTGAATCTAAAGTAAACGCATATATCGAAAAGTATTATGATAAATTGTGCAAGGTTGATAATACATCATCTTTAACTCAACTCATGAATGAGATGTTTATTGAAATAAAGGTAATTTTATCAGAGTTTGATATAATTGATGTTTACGATGGTTATCAAATTATTGCTGAGATTTGGAGAGATGAGCTGACACATGATTCTGAAATTGTTGCATTGGATGGTTTTTATGATGCTGCCCGTACTCTTGAGCCTAATATGGTAACAAAGGGGCAAGGTGATAAAAAACGTGAAGAACAAGATGGATGGAAAGGAAAAATTTTACCGTTTAAATTTGTTCAACAAGGACTGTTTTCAAAAGAGCTAAAAGAAATAACTGAGTTTGAAAGTCAAAAAGAAATTATTGCGAATAGGCTTATGGAAATTAGAGAATCTTTATCTGAAGAAGATGGAGAATTTGATGTCTTAAATGCTAAAAATGATGATTTTGTAGAAGGAAATGTGAAAGCTGAGTTAAATCAAGCGTATGAATCGGTTGTATCAGATGAAATTAAAGCGTTGGAAGATTATTTAGAATTCCTTGAAAGCAAACCCAAGAAACAAAATAAACTAGATTATATGTTGTCTAATTCTGAAATCGAGTGGGCATCTATTGAAACCAACAAGGATGGGACAGTCGGAAAAGGAAAAATTAATACACGTATTAAGGAGTTAAAGGAATCTCATGTTTTCGACGAAGATAGTTTTGAAGCTAAATTGGTTGAGGTGTTACAACTGATTCAAGAGATGAAGCAAATTAAAGAAGATTTGAAAGAAAAGAATGCTGAGCTAATTAAAAAAACAACTGCAGCTTATCCAAATTTAACGGAAGAGCAAATTGATAAACTAATGTACAAAAAGTGGTTTGGTGATACTGTTCTCAAAATGGTAGCATTAGTACAAATTCCATTAAAAGCTGAATTAAATTCATTAGAAATGCTACAGGAGCGTTATTCAAATACATTGTCAGATATAGATATGGAAATAGACAGCTTGATCAGCGAATTTGAAGCACTTAAGAATGAATTGGTGGTGGAATAAATGGGAGATAATGAGAAAAATGTACCAAAAAGACGATTTAAAGAGTTTAAAAATGCTGAAGCTTGGGAACAGCGTAAGTTGGGGGATGTGGCGAAAATTGTAGGTGGTGGGACCCCAAGTACAGGTAATCCTGAGTACTGGAATGGAGATATAGATTGGTATTCCCCTACTGAAATTGGCAATCATATTTATGCTAAGGGAAGTATAAAAAAGATTACTAAATTAGGACTGGAAAAAAGTTCGGCAAAGATACTTCCACCAGATAAAACTATTTTATTTACAAGTAGAGCAGGAATTGGAGATATGGCTATTTTAAAGCATCAGGGTGCAACAAATCAGGGGTTTCAATCACTTGTTTTAATGGAAGAGGTAGATACATATTTTATCTATTCAATGGGACATTTGATAAAGAAGTATGCAGAGAAAAATGCGTCAGGTTCTACCTTTTTAGAGATAGCGGGGAGAACCCTGGGGCAGATGCCTATACTTATGCCTTCAATCAATGAGCAAACACAAATTGGCATATTTTTCAAGGCTTTAGACAACACCATCACCCTTCATCAGCGTAAGTTAGATAAGATAAAAGCATTAAAAAAATCATATCTTACAGATATGTTTCCTAAAGAAGGAGAGAATAAGCCAAAACTAAGATTTGCTGGTTTTACTGATGATTGGGAACAGCGTAAGTTAAAAGATGTATCGACATACTTAAATGGTGGTAGTTTTGAAAAGGATGTCCAAGAAAAAGGGCAATATGAACTTATTACACTTAAATCGGTTGACATGGATGGAAATCTAATTCATTCAGGTCGATATGTTGATATTGAAGTTCAAACATTAACCAAAGGAACACTTGTTATGATTCTTAGTGAGCAGTCACCTGGTTTACTCGGAATGACCGCACAAATACCTATAGATAACAAGTACATTCTTAACCAACGTGTTGCAGAAATACGTCCCAATAAAAGTGTTGATAGCTATTTTTTATCAATGGTAATTAACAAAAATCAAAAATATTTCAGTAGATGTGGAGCAGGTACAAAAGTACAAAATATTTCAAAATCAAATGTTGAAAATTATGAGTTCTTATGCCCAATACTTCAAGAACAGCAAAGAATTGGACAGTTTTTTGAAACCTTCAACAAAATTATCACCCTTCATCAGCATAAGCTTCAAAAGCTTCAAAATATAAAGAAAGCATATTTAAATGAAATGTTTATTTGATAGATTTAATAATAAGCTCAATTAATATATGAGAATTAGGATATTCACATGCTCTAATAGAGCTTATTTTAAAAATTATTAAAACACTATATAAAAAATTAATGAATTGTTAATAGTAAAGAAGAGAATAGTATAAACAAAATTTATGGAAATGAGTGTGATTTATGAATATTAAAAGTGTTAATATAAAGAATTTTACTGTATTTGATGATTTTGAATTGGATGTATCTTCAGGTATAAATATTATTATTGGTAAAAATGGAACAGGAAAAACTCATTTACTAAAGGGTTTATATGCAGTTTGTGAAAGTGTAAATTATATGAATAAAAGAAAAAGCAATGAACCGTATGATATATCACAGCCTTATTTTAAAGTCAATTCAATGGAGTTAGTTAGAGACAAGGATAACACAAGCAGAGAAACATCAATAACAGCAAATTATTTAAATGATAGTTATGTAAAATATGTGATTATAAAACATGAGGGAATGAAATTAGCTGTAGATGGTTCATCATATAAAAATATTGATTTTAATATTAATGATATTTTTATACCAGCAAAAGAAATACTATCTCATTCAAATGGATTTTTGGCATTAAATAATAAATACGAAATGCCATTTGATAAGACTTATGTAGATATCATTACAAATGCTGAATTACCAGAGTCTAAGGAAATATCTGAAATTAATAAAAAAGTTTTAAAGATTATTTCAAAAGTAATTAATGGTGAAGTAGTTTATGAAAATGACAATTTTTATGTGGTAAAAAATGATGGTAGTAAAATAAATTTTTCAATAGAGGCTGAAGGTATTCGTAAGTTTGCTCTTTTATGGAAACTTATAAGAAATGGATTAATTGATAATGGCACAATTTTATTTTGGGATGAACCAGAAGCTAATATTAACCCAGAATTAATGCCAATATTAGTTGATATATTGATTGAACTTCAAAGGTGTAACGTTCAAGTTTTCTTAGCAACCCATAGTTATAATTTTGCTAAGTATTTTGAAGTAAAAAGAAATTCAAATGATAATGTTGTATTCCATAGTTTGTATAAAACAGATCAAGGTGTTAAGTGTCAAAGTGAAAATAACTTTGGGGATCTTAAAAATAATTCAATTATTGAAGCTGATACAAGGCTATTAGACGAAGTTATTGAAGGAAACTTTGAGGAGTAAATTTTATGGAATTAAAAATATTAACTGATGAAAACAACCAATATAAGTTTGATTTTACTAATTGTAAATATGTTATTGAATTCCACGACTTAGCTAATAAAATGAAATTAAATGATGTAGATTTTATAACAGAATACAATGATAACATAATTTTTTTAGAGTATAAAAATGCTAATATTAAAAATGCAGTTAATCCAAAGGCATTTGTTGATAAAATAAAGAAAGATCCAGAGAAATTTTATAAAAATATAGCAAAAAAATATTATGATAGCTTAATGATGTTTTGGGCAACTGGTGGAAATAAAGATGAATTTCCTATAATATTTATTCTATTAATGGAAGCACCAATTATGGATGCTAAAATAAGAAAACAACTAAGACTAAAAATAGGAAAGCAATTACCATTGCATTTAAAAGAAGATGCTATTGTTAGAGAAATGCTTTCAAAATTTGAAGTGCTTAGTATTGATGAGTGGAAAGAAAGATTTAAAGAGATTAATATAGAGGAAGTATAAGTTAAAAAATTTATAAATATAAAAAAATGAAATTTAATTTCCTATATTAGAATTTCTTGAGTAATGGCCTGAGGTATACAAAAGACCTAATACAAGTTATTTAAAGATCAAATGTTTAATTAAGGGGGGGGAGACTTTATGAGTAATGCACCTAAAAATGCATCTGAAAGAGCTTTTCAGGAGAATTTTGTGAAAGAGTTAGAAAAATACAAATGGGAAGCTCCTGATTTTTTAAATGGAAATAAGAAAAAAGTAACTGTATCTGATTTGATCAATCATTGGAGAGGTGAGCTAAATCGTATAAATGCAGATCAACTTGAAGGGGTAGAATTAACAGACAATGAATTTAAGCAGGTAATGACTAAGGTAAATCAAATAAGTAATAGTTTTGAGGCTGCTAAAATATTATCAATTGAAGATTCTAAAGGAAAAATAGATGGGATTTATCGTGATGATGATCCTAATATAACTAGGAAGCAGATTACTTTAACTATATTAAAAAAAGCTGAGGTAAGAGGTGGTGATTCAAGTTACCGTATTGCAAGGGAGGTAGTCACTCCTAATAATAATCGTTTTGATATTGTATTATTAATTAATGGATTACCATTAATTAATATAGAACAAAAACGTACTGATAAGTCATTAGATGAAGCTTATGGACAGTTTATTAGATATTATAAAGATGGTGAATACTGTAATAACTTCATGGTATTTTCACAGATGATGGTTATAACTACAGAGATAGAAACTCGTTATTTTGCAACACCAAAATCTATTAACGATTTTAATCCAGCATTTGCTTTTCATTGGGCAGACAAAAAAAATAAACCGGTAAATAATTGGCATGATGTTATTGGACATTTTTTAATGATACCTATGGCACATCAAATGGTTGGAGATTATTTAGTTATTGATGAAGCTAAAGAAAAGGATGATAAAAAACACATGCTTATGCGTCCATATCAAGTTTATGCATTGCAAGCAATAGAAGGTGCTGCTTTTGGCTGGGATAATGATGGAGTGCCACATGGAGGATTTGTTTGGCACACCACTGGGTCTGGAAAAACAATTACTAGTTTTAAAACAGCATTATTTTTATCTACACGCGCAGGATTTGATAAAGTAGTATTTTTGGTTGATAGACGAGAATTAGATAGTCGTACTAGCGATAATTTTAAAGCATATGCAGTTTATGAGCCAGTAACTGTTGATGACACAAAACATACCTATCAATTGAAAAAGCAGCTTAAATCACAGAAGTCAGGAATTATAGTTACAACTACATTTAAACTTAATGCACTTGTAAAAGAATTAGAAGAAGCTAAGGACAACACTTTGGCAGATAAAAGAATAGTATTTATTATAGATGAAGCACATAGAACCACAATGGGACAGATGATGGGTGTAATTAAAAACTATTTTAGAAAAAATGGTCTTTTCTATGGTTTTACAGGAACACCTCTATTTGATGAAAATAATATTCAAGGGAAGATAAATGAGAAAAGCGAAGTTATTAATACTACAGAAAAGCTTTTTGGACCTAAACTTCATCAATATACCATTGATGAAGCAATATCAGATGGAAATGTCTTAGGGTTTTATGTAGATTATATAAATACTGGTGAATTTAAAAGTTATGATGATTTAAGAGATATGTTGGAAGAAAAAATTAAAGAAGAACATCCTGAACTTGGGGATAGAGATATTGAGCGTAAGGTTCAAGAATGGTCTGAAGCAGAAGTGGAAATGCAGGCGAGTAAAAGAAATATTTTAACATATCAAGATAAAACGCATATTCCAAGAGTTGTTGAAGAAATATTAAATAATTGGGAGGATCAGTCTCAAAGAAGAGAATTTAATGCTATTTTAACAGTTGCATATAAAAATCGTGTAATTGCTTATTATGAAGAATTTAAAAAGCAAATGAAAAAAGGAAAAGAAAAACTAAATATCGCTATGACATTTAGTTTTGGAAATGAAAATGATCCTGATAATATTCCTCAAGATATTATTAAGGGAATGTTTAAAGATTACTCAGAATTTACTGGTATTGAATTTATTGCAGGTGATAAAAAACATGGAGAGAACGCATATTTTGAAGACATAGTTGAACGTGCAACTCGTGGTGGAAGTGGACTCAATAAAAAAAATATAGACCTTGTGATTGTTGCAGATCAATTGCTCACAGGATATGATTCTAAACGATTGAATACATTATATGTTGACAGAGCTTTGGAACTACAAGGATTAATCCAAGCATATTCTAGGACAAACCGTATATTTGGTAAGAATAAAGAGTTTGGAACAATTGTTAATTTTCAGTATCCAAGAATGACAAAACAAACAGTAGAAGAAGCATTAAAGTTATATGGTAGTGGTGGAAAGAGTAGCAGAGCAATTGTTGATACATATATTGTAGCAGTTGAAAAATTCAAGATAAATGTAGAAGAAATGGTTAAGTCATTACAAGATCCTGCTAAATGGCAAGATTTGAAAGATGCAGAGGAAGGTAAAGAGAAGTTTATTAGTGCTTTTAAAGATGCAGCAGAACAGTTGAACTTGGTAGAACAATATTATGAATATAAGTGGGATAATGATAAATTTGGGATTGATGAACATACTTGGTTTAAATATGTAGGAGCATATAAAAATCTCACAAGAAAAGAAGGACAAGACAACCCTGTACCAAATATTGTTAAATCTCTTGTTGGAAAAACAAAGCTTGCAGGAACTCAAGTAATTGATGCAGCTCATATACTTGGATTAATCGGTTCTAAAGTTAGTAATATTGGTGGTATACAAACGGTAGATGGTGAAACTCTTCGTATAATTTATGAGCAAATTCAAGAATTGAGTGATATTGGGGAAGATGATAAAGCACATCTACTAAAGGAATTTGTAGATACTGAATTAGTTCCTGGAAATTTGTCTTATAACTTAAATTTTGATAATGCCTTTGATATTTGGAAAGAGAAGAAATTAAAAGCTAACATTAATGAATTAGCAGATATATGGGGAATTGATAGAGAGTGGCTATATAAATCTGTGAATACATTTTTAGGCACGCAATCTAATGAGGTACCTTATAAAGATGAGTTAGCCCAAAATGTAGATTATGATAAGGCAACGAACAAATCAGCAGGTAGCAAGTTAAAACATATGATGACTTTAATAAAGAAATTGCCAGAACTTATGGCTGAAATAAAACAAAAATATTATCCTATTATAATCTTAGACAATCAAAATGCGGGAGAAGTTGCTGAAACACAATGTGAATATGGTGAAAATTAAAATGGCAGATATTAAGTTTGAGATTAAAGAAAATAGAGAAACACTATAAAAATTAAAATTAAAATATTTTAAAATATAAAACAATTAGGCAGGTAAATTATATGTTAATTCCAGTAAAAATAAAAGATTCTATAGGAATTGAAGATGTCGAAATAACAAATACTAATTTTAAAAACTTAAATTTGAAAGAAGAACACATAGAAGAATTTTTAAGAAAGAACATAGATGTTATATTTGAGGATGAAACGCTTCTTGTTGTTGGAAAACAGGTTACCAATAAAGAAAACGGAAGAAGTGATTTAACAGCAGTAGATGAGAATGGCAATGTTGTGCTTATTGAGATTAAAAGAGATGCTCAGGATATTGTACAAAGAAAAGAAGCCTTTGAGTTTCAAGCTATAAGGTATGCTGCAAGTTATGCCAAAATAAAAACTTCAGATGATTTAGTTGATAAAATATTTGCATCATATATTGAAAAATATAGAGATGAATTTGAACTTGGAGATTTAACAGCTTGTGAAAAAGCATCAAGAATTTTAAATGATTTTCTTGAAAAGAATAATTCATTAAAGACTTTTAACTCAAAGCAGCGAATAATACTTATAGCATCATCTTTTGATAAGCAAACGTTATCAGCAGTAGCTTGGCTTATAGAAAATGGTGTAGATATTAGTTGTTTTCAGTTAAGTCCAATGAAAATAGGACAAGAATATTTTATAGATATAAATAGAATATTGCCTCCACCATCTTTAGAAGATTTTTATGTTGAAGTGGATAGTAAAACAGTATCTAAATATAAGAGTAAAAATGATACTTCTATAACTAGAACCATACTTCCTGGAACGGATAAGTTATTTCAGTGGGGAATTATTAAAAGTGGAAACATTCTAGTAATTAAGAACAGAGATAATTCAGAAGCTACAGTTATTGATAGTAAGTATGTCAATTTTAAAGGCGAAAAACTTACTTTTAATAAGTGGGGCCAAAAGGTTACAGGTTGGTCTAGTATTAGAATTTATGATTGGGCTATGATTAAAGATAATAATAAAACCTTGCATGAAATGCGTCAAGAAAAAATTTTGTCTCTAGAAAATGAAATAGAATAATATCCAAGCAGTTAGATTAAAACGCTTTCTAACTGCTTGGTTATTGTTATATGAAATCCCATAGTTAGACTAAGGGTTCAGTCAAGGTTATAGATAAGTCACACTGATATAATATAATTGTGGTCTGGCGACTGTAACATAGGGGAATATGAAGTATAGATATAAAAACAGGTATGAATGCTAAAATAAAAATGTACTAAGTTGCTAATATTTCCATGTACAACATTGTCTAAATTCTTTACAGTATTA
>NZ_LFRG01000065.1:0-13813 GCF_001573875.1 Clostridium sp. ATCC 25772 | reverse complement strand
TAAGCATACCCAAAAATAAGTGTATGCGCTATTATTGGGGAAAATTTAAGCACCAGAAAAGCTGGTGCTAATAATTAATTTTTTTTAGGACATAATCAAAAACGGTTGACACTATTTTATAAAATAAAAAACTTATTTTTAATACTTACTGATGTATTATCCACTATTATAACCTTTTATATTCTGTACTATATCCCAAATTTATAAATTTTAAATTACAATACTTCATTTAAATTCACAAAATATAACATCAAAATAAATATGCTTCAATATCCTCATATATTACCTTAATTGTCACCCAAATAGGAATAATTATTATCATACCAACTATTCCTCCGACGTTTCCACCTATCAAAAGCAATATAAGTATAGTTAACGGGTGCGCATTAACACTATCACCTATAATTTTAGGACCTATTATATCACCTTCTACTTGTTGTATTATAGCTAATACAACGGAAACATATACTGCAGTTTTTATAGATGTCATACTAGATAATATGATTATTGGTACTGCCCCTATAACAGGGCCAAAATATGGTATAATATTAAAAATTGCATTAATTAATGATAATAATACAGGAAATTTTACTTTTAAAAAAGCTAATGAAAAAAATGTCAACACCCCTATTATTCCGCATAGTTCAAATTGTGTTATTATATATCTTTCCAATACTTTGTCGATATGTAATAGTGTTTTTCTTAAAGCTGGTCTTTCACTATTAGGTATAAATTTTAATAATCCATTTAAAATTAGACTATCATCACATAAGAAAAAGTAGATTACTGTTGGCACTATTAAAAATAGTAATATATTTTCTCCTAACTGTATTATTTTTTCTATTGCACTACCTGCCAATTCATTAAAAAGCATTTGAATTTTTTCATATACTACAGTCATAAAGCTTGCTATATACTCATTGTTTCCCATAGGTATTTCTAAATTTTTAAACTTAATTATATACTCTTCTATAGCTATTAGTAATCCATTTAAATTTTCACTTTCTTTAAATATAGAAGGAATTAATATTGTAAAAATAATTATTATTCCTAACATTATACTTAAAATTACTACTAATGCACTTAATCTAGAATTCATTCCTTTTCTTATTAAAAATTTATAATATGGTCTTAAACTATATGAAATTATAAAAGAAAGTAATACTACCATTGTTAAATCTAAAAACACAGGAAACTTTTTTAATATAAAGTATATACCAAGTAGTATAAAAATCATAAAGCTTATATTAATGATTTTATTTTTATTTATTTTTTTCAAATTTATCAACCTCTTACTTTAATTTTATATACTGCTAAATTTCTTTATATTTTTTTTAGTACTAGGAACACATACTAACTGAAATTTTTTATTTTCTCCTATGTAAAACATATTTTTTTCCCCTAAAATCATTTCCTTTGCAATAAATATATTTCTTTCTTTAAGTAAACTGGAAATATTTTTTGCAACTACTATGCCTTTTAATTTAAACTCTTTTTCTTCAAAAATTATATCCTTAACTATTCCTATAACCTCTGAATTTTTATTTATAACATATATTTTTTTTATATCACCAAATTTTAAATATTTACCTTTGTTAATGCTTTTTACAACCATATTTTTATTATGATAAATTATATCTTCTTTTAATACATTAAAATTTTTTCTTAATAATTTATAAGGCGTTACAGAAAAACCTAAAATCTGTTTTTTATGAAAATTTATAAGAATATCGTTGATATACCCTAAGGTTTCTCCTTCTATATTAACTACATCCATGTAAATAAAGTCACTACTTTTATACAAAATCTCACCACCTCCTCTATATTGTTTCCATATTTTTTTTAAATATATTCTTTTAATAAATATAAAAAGAGCTATTGCTCCACCAACTGAAATTATTCAGTGAGTTTTACAATAGCCCTTTTTAATATTCTAATATATTTCTAATATATTTTAAATCAATCCAGTTATCATTATAATAATTACTGTTATAGGAATTAGAACTACAACTATAGGTTTCCACCAACTTTGTACTCTAAACTTTCCTGCACCTGCATTACAATCATTCATATATCCTTTAAACTTCCACTTTAACGCAATATATAATGCCATTAATAATGCACCTAATGGCATTAATATACTACCTGAAACATAATCTGCTAAATCAAAGAAATTTTTGCCTAATACTTTAATTCCTGACCATGGACCTTGTGATAATATACATGGTATAGAAAGAATAAATATGACTCCTAAGATAATCCAAACTGCTTTTTTTCTATCTACCTTAAAAACCTCTGAAGCTGTACAAGTTATAGCTTCTAAAAAACCTATACCTGATGTTATCCCTGCAATTATAACCAAGAAGAAAAATGCTGTTCCGAAAAACCTTCCTCCTGCCATTTTTGAAAATAAATTTGGCATAGTTATAAATGTTAAACCTGGTCCTTCTGTTGGAGATAAGCCAAATGAAAATATAGCTGGAAATATTACAAGTCCTGCAACTATTGCTATTAATGTGTTTACAATTATTATTATAGTTGCATCACTTGGCAAGTTACTATTATTTTTATCTAAATAGCTTCCATATACAAATGAACCTGCAAATCCTATTCCTATAGCGAAAAATGCCTGACTTAGTGCTGCAAGTATTACTCCACCATCAATTTTAGAGAAGTCTGGTGTAAGATACCATTTAACACCTTCTATAGCACCTGGCAATGTTAAAGATTTTATTGCAAGTCCAATTAAAAGAACAAATAGTGCTGGCATTAAATACTTACAACAACTTTCAATACCATTTTTCAATCCTTTATTAACTATAATTCCAAGTATTATAATCATAATTACTGTATATATCATAACTTCTACAGGATTTGATGTAAATGACGTATATATAGTCATTATTTCTTCAGCTGTAGTTCCTGAAAATTGCCCTGTTAGCATTTTTATAAAATAAGCAAGCATCCATCCTATAAGCATTGTATAATATGACATTATTATTGTTGCCGCTGCCACACCAAGCCATCCTATTGCTACCCATATACTTCCTTTTTTCTCTAATTTCCTCATTCCACTTATTGGATTAAGTTGTGTTTTTCTACCAAGTCCCATTTCTGCTATAAATAATGGAATGCCTATTATTGCTGATATTAAAATATAGACTAATAAAAATGCTCCCCCTCCGTTGACTCCAACCATATATGGAAATCTCCATACCGCTCCTAGACCTATGGCAAAGCCTGCCGTGGCCATTATAAATCCAAACCTACTTCCCCAGTTTTCTCTCTTCTTATCCATAAATAACCCCACCTCTTTACTAAAATAATCTGACTATAAAGATTTAAGATGTATATAATAAAATAATTTTAATATTTTCTATCTACTATTAATTAAAGCAATTACCATGCCAAATATACATATATTTATTTTTTTTATATATAAGAGCATATTTTGCTTTAAATACCTATATTGGTTTAAAACTTTATAAAAAATAATGTTTATTCTCTTGACACTCTTTCTTTTGCCTATTTACTAAATCTATCATTAATTAATACTAGATACAGTAAAGCCATAAAAAATAGAGCATTTATAAAACAATGCTCTAATTTATATTATGGAAAAAAATTTCCTAATCACTATGAAATTTTTTTCCCACTTGAAAATTTATTACCTAATTTTAAAATCATTTATTTTATTACTTAGTTGCCTTCTACTTATTTCTAATCTTCGTGCAGCCTCTGAAATATTTTCATTACATTGTACTAAAACCTTATCTATATATTCACTTTCAAATTCCCTTCGTATTTCTCTCAATGGTCTTATTTCCTCTATGTCATCTTCATATATATTTGATATGTTTTGATTAGGTAAATATTTAGAAGTAATCATTCCATTTTCCGCCAAAACTACTAATCTCCTTATAATATTCTTCATTTCTCTTAAATTGCCTGGATATTCATAAGTCATTAAAAACTTTTTAGCATCTTCATCTATATATTCTATTTTTTTATTAAATTCTATTTCACACTGATTCAAGAAAAAATTTATTAGCATTTCTTTATCTTCAACTCTATTTCTTAAAGGTGGTATTTCTATTATTATGCTACTTATTCTATAAAAAAAGTCCTCTCTAAATGTTCCTTTTTTTATTTCATCATATAAATTTTTATTTGTTGCACAAATTAATCTAAAATCAACTTCTATTTCTTTATTACTGCCAATTCTTTGAATAGTCTTATTTTCTAAAACTCTTAAAAGTTTTACCTGAACATCTAAAGATGTATCTCCTATTTCATCTAAAAATAAAGTTCCATTATTGGCAAGTTCAAATCTTCCTACTCTTTTTTCTATAGCTCCTGTAAAAGCTCCTCTTTCATGACCAAATAATTCTGACTCTAAAAGAGTATCAGAAAATGCACAACAATTTACTGCTACAAAATTTTCTTCTTTTCTATCACTATATTGATGTATATAATTCGCAAAAACATCTTTTCCTACTCCTGATTCCCCTAAAATTAATATATTTATATTACTTTCTGCCGCTTTCTTAGCTATATCTATTGCCTGACTAAACTCCTTATTATTAGTCTTCAAAACAAATTCACTACTTTTATCAAAAGCACATCTTAACTCTACCATTTCCTCTACTTTTTTTATTTCATCTATAAGAACCTCTGGAGAATCTCCTTTGATAAAATATGAAAATGCTCCCTTTTGCATAGCTTCTACTGCATTTTGTATGCTACCATATCCTGTGACTAATATAACTTCTATATTGCTACTTATTTCTTTTATTCTAGTTAATAGCTCTATGCCATCAATGCCATCCATTATTAAATCTGATAATACTAAGTTAAATCTAAACTTTTTTATTTTTTCAATAGCTTCTTTTCCACTAGAAGCAGTTTCTACATTATATCCTTTCTTTTCTATTATTTTTTTTAATATAGTTGTATATTCCTTTTCATCATCAACCAATAAAATATCCATCTTATAACTCATTTTCTTATTCCTCCAATAAAGAAAAATTCAAGTAAAAAGAAGTTTCATTTCCAAATATGCTCTCTACTCTTATATTTCCTCCACATTTCTCAACTTCGTTGTAAGTTATATATAATCCCAAGCCTGTGCCTTTACCTATTGGCTTACTTGTATAAAAAGGGTTAAATATTTTAGTTAGTTTGTCCTCTTTAATACCACAACCATTATCATAAATTTTAAAATATAATATATTATTTTTGGCCATAGCCTTTATAATTATCTTACCCTTTCTTTCCACACTTCTTATAGCATCTATACTATTTGAAATTAAATTTAAAAATATATGATTTAATGATTCTTTATATAATTTAAAATTTAAATTTTTATCACATTCTACTATAACCTCTATTTTTTCCTTTTCTAAAGATTTATTTTCTAATAACAAAATATTATCAATAAATTCTTTTACATTAGTCAGTTTTAATTCTTCATTAGATATTCGTGCAAAATTTAATAAATTTCCAATTATTTTTGTTGCTCTACCTATATTATTTTCAATCGATAATACATACTCTTTATTTTCATTATAAGTATTAGTTTTATCTTTTAATAAATAGCAATAATTCCTTATTATGCCCAATGGATTTCTTATTTCATGAGCAATTCCTGCAGCTAACTCTCCTATTGCTGCCATTTTATTAGTTTGAATCATATCTTTTTCTATAATTTTTTCTTTTGTTATATCTTTTATAACAATAACAATCTTCTCTAAAGTTTCGCTATTATCTTTAAATGGAAATGTATTTACTCTTAAAGTTCTTTCATTTATTATATATTCCTTTCTAAGTTCAAAGTTTTCACTAAAGGTTTCCTCTATAACTTCACTAAATATACTCACTTTAAACTTTCTAAAATACCCATCTTTTTTTAAAAAGTCATAAAATGCATTATTAGCATGAGTTATTGAATAATCTTTTGTTACAACGATTACCATATCCGTTATACTATCTAAAGTGTTATTTAAAGTATTTTTACTTTCCATCAATTCTTTAGTACTTAATTTCACCTTTGCTTTTAATAGATTGGTCCATATATATATAATGTAAGTTAATATCAATAAAATAAAAACTGCTAATAAAATTATCCCTGTTAATTTAGTATTTTTACTTTCTCCAATAAGGCTTAAATCATCTTTATACCATTTCTCTTTTATACTACTAAAAGTTTCTTTTTTTCTTAATGAAAATATTCCCTTATTTAGTATATTAATTAATTTTTTCTCTCCTCTTGGTACTGCTATAACAATAGGCTTTTCATAGACACTTTCTTCTAAAGTTTCATAATCCCTATTTAAACCTTTGCTTTCCATATAATACTTTATAACTGGCTCATCACCTATAGCTACATCAGCTTTTCCTTCTTGTACTAAATCTAAAGCCTCACTAACATCCTCTGTTAAAATAAATTTTCCATCTTCTAAATTTTCTTTTAAAAATTCTAGAGAATAATCTCCTTTTGGAACTGCTATTTTATATGGTTTTAAACTTTTATAATCTTTTATATTTTTATATTTTTTAGGTTTTACTATGTTTCCTCTTATAATATATATGGGATCTGAAAAGAGAAAATAATCACTTCTATCATCAGATGGTATAATTCCATAACAATCTATTTGTTTAGTTAGTATGTTATCTAAAGATTTTTTCCACCTATCATCAATTTTAAAATCAATTTCTTGACCTATTTCTATAGATAATGCATTCATAAAATCAACTAATATTCCTTTGTATTGGCCATTATAACTTTTAAATGCAAGTGGTGGGGCATTCTGATCTGACGCATAAATTATTTTTCCATGATTATTTAACCATTTATGCTCTTCTACTGATATATTTTGCGATTTTTTAATATAAGTAATTAAATCAACATTATAAATATAAAATATATACACATTAAAAAGTAAAATAGCTGTAATTATTGAAAATATAACCCCTCTTACTAACATTATTCTTTTCTTCATTCAATCCACAACCTTGCATAAATTTAAATTTTTTGTATATTCTACAACAAACTGAATATTCTAACTTTTTTGCGCAGATTATTTTCATCCTGCTATATATAAAAATAAAATTCATGGATGCCCCATGAATTTTATTTTTTATCTTCTTCCCACCTATCTGCCCATTCAGATAGATTATTGCGTTTCCTATAATCATTAATAGCTTTGTGTATAGTTTGTTCTGCAAGCACAGAACAATGAATTTTTTCTGATGGCAAACCATCTAACGCTTCTATAACTGATTTATTTGTAAGACTCCAAGCATCTTCTAAAGTCTTACCCTTTATTAGTTCAGTTGCTATGCTAGATGATGCAATAGCTGAACCACATCCGAAAGTCATAAACTTAACTTTTTTTATTATGTTATTTTCTACTTTTATATAAATCTTCATTATATCTCCACAGTTAGCATCACCAGCTTCACCAATTCCATCAGCATCTGGCATTGTTCCTACATTCCTTGGGGAGTAAAAATGTTCTAAAACTTTATCACTATAATCCATCAAATCATCTCCTGTAAGTATGCTATATGTTCGTAATGATATTTTAACTAATACTTTTCTCAAGTGAGAATTTCTCATGTTAAGGGAAAATAATAAATGTTATAATAAATTAAATAATATTATTTAATTTATTATAACATTAAAAACAATTTAATTGGTAAAATTTTTAGAAAATACACTTTGCTTTAAATTTAACATTTAAATTAATGTGTATATTTTTTGAAACCTATTTTTAACTATCTAAATGCAAACTTCCTGTTACATTTTCAAGCTGTATTTGCACCTTATCTTCATCTATTTTAATTGTTTTGTTAGATTTTTTATTAATTACAATCCTTTTTTCATATAAAAATATGGCCATTATCATTTATAACAACTATATTTAACTTTCCTTATTCTAAACTTAATTTGTATTTCATTTGATTTTTTTAACAACCCTTTAGATTTTACTTTTCATTATAATATAACCTAATAAAAAACCTCCATTTTCATGAAGGCTTTTATAATTATAGTACTGTTTCTATTACACCGCCACCAACAACATAATTTTCATCATAAAATACTACTGATTGACCTTTTGTTATTGCTCTTTGGTTTTCTTCAAATACCAATTTCACTCTATTATCTCCAACTTGGCTTAATTTAGCTTTAGCTGGTTTTGCTGAATATCTTACCTTAGCTGTAACTTCAATTTCGCCCTCAACTTTATCAAACGGTATTAAATTAACATCTTTAGCTATCAATGTATTTTTAAATATATCCTGCTCATCACCTAATACTACCTGATTTTTTTCTGGAATAATATCAATTACAAAAACTGGTTTTCCAAGTGCTATACCTAGTCCTTTTCTTTGACCTATAGTATAGTAAACTATTCCTTTGTGGTTACCTAAAATCTTACCATTTTTATCTACAAATTTTCCTGGTTTTACTTTTCTACCACTTTTCTTTTCTATATAATTTCCATGGTTATTGTCTGGTATAAAACATATTTCTTGAGAATCTTTTTTTCTAAACACTTCAAGCCCAATTTTCTCTGCAATTTCTCTTATCTCTGTCTTAGCATATTGTCCACAAGGCATTAAAGTATGTTTTAATTGTTCTTGCGTTAGATTATATAATGCATAAGTTTGGTCTTTCCTATCATCTTCAGACTTTCTCAAAAGATATCTTCCACCCTTTTCCTCTATAGATGCATAATGACCTGTAGCAACATAATCTGCACCTATAGATATAGCTTTTCTTAAAAGTTCTTCAAATTTTATATGTTTATTGCACATTATACACGGATTTGGAGTTCTACCATTAAAATACTCATCTACGAAATTGTCTATTACATAGTTCTTAAATGGTTGCTTAAAGTTCATAACATAAAAAGGAATATCTAGTTTGTCTGCAACCCTTCTAGCATCTAACACTGCTGAAAGTGAACAACATCCACCCTCATTTTCTGCATAGTCTGGGTCATCTGGTGATAATTTCATCATTATTCCTATAACGTCATACCCCTGCTCTTTTAATAAATATGCCGCAACTGAGCTATCTACGCCTCCACTCATTCCTATGACAACTTTTTTTTTCATTATATATTCACCTATTCTCCATGAACTACATCATGTAATGCGTCATGATCTGTCTCTTTAAAATCCCATGGTTCTAAACCTTGTTTAATTCTATAATCATTTATTGCTTTGTGAATTGCTTCTTCTGCAAGTACTGAACAGTGCATTTTTATAGGTGGAAGTCCATCTAATGCTTCCGCTACAGCTTTATTAGAAAGCTCCCATGCATCGTCTACTGATTTTCCTTTTATAAGTTCTGTAGCCATGCTTGATGAAGCTATTGCAGATCCACAACCAAAAGTTTTGAATTTTGCATCAACAACTATATTATCTTCTATCTTAAGATAAACTCTCATTATATCTCCACATTTAGCGTTTCCAACTTCTCCTACGCCACTAGCATTTTCTATTTCTCCTACATTTCTTGGATTAGTAAAATGATCCATTACTTTTTCACTGTATATCATTATTTTTCATCTCCTTTTACAAACTCATCATATAGTGGTGACATATCTCTTAATCTTTGTACTATTGCTGGAACTTTTTCTAAAACGTAAACTACATCTTCTTCTGTTGTTCCATCACCTATGCTTAATCTTAATGAACCGTGTGCTATTTCATGTGGAAGTCCTATAGCTAATAATACATGCGATGGATCTAATGATCCTGATGTACAAGCACTACCACTTGATGCGCATATTCCCATAGCGTCAAGCATTAAAAGTATAGATTCTCCTTCTATAAATTTAAAGCAAACATTAACATTTCCTGGTAACCTTTTTTCTCCAGTTGGTCCATTTAGTTTTGTATAAGGTATTTCAAGTAAACCGTTTATTAATTTATCTCTTAACTCAACTAATCTTCTATTATGTGTATCTAGATTATCACTAGCAAGTTCTATTGCTTTTCCAAGTCCTACTATTCCTGCTACATTTTCTGTTCCTGCACGTCTAGCTTTTTCTTGTCCGCCACCATGTACTAGATTATGAATTTTTATTCCTTTTTTTATATACAGTGCACCTACGCCTTTAGGTCCATATATCTTATGTCCTGCTAATGATAACATATCTATATTCATATCCTTAACATCAATAGCTACATTTCCTACTGCTTGCACTGCATCTGTGTGAAAGAATACTTTCTTTTCCTTACATATAGCGCCTATTTCTTTTATTGGTTGAATAGCACCTATCTCATTATTTCCAAACATAATGCTTACTAATATAGTTTTATCAGTTATTGCATTTTTTAAATCTTCAAGTCTTATTATACCTTCTTCATTTACATCTAAATATGTAATTTCAAATCCATGATATTTCTCTAAATACTCACAAGTGTGTAGTATTGCATGATGTTCTATTTTAGTAGTTATTATGTGGTTTCCTTTTTCTTTATGCGCAAAAGCTATTCCCTTTAAAGCCCAGTTATCCGCTTCTGATCCGCCACCTGTAAAGTATATTTCACTTCTATCTGCATTAAGTGCTTTAGCAACTCTATCTCTTGCTATATCTATTGCTTTTTTTGTTTCTCTTGATATAGAGTATATTGAAGATGGATTTCCAAAGTATTGATTAAAATAAGGAATCATCTCTTCTAAAACTTCTGGTTTAGTGTAAGTAGTAGCTGCATAATCCATATAAACAACTTTTTTATTCATTTTGAACTGTCACTCCTTTAATAGTTAAAATATTTTTATAATCATCTACTATGTCTTGAAGAGTTATAGATGTTGTAACACTATCTATACTCTCTTTTATTTTTTTCCACACTATTCTTGTTGCACAACAATCAATATTGTCACAACAATCACTGTCTAAGCAGGTTGATATTTCTATTGGACCTTCTAAAACTTCTAATATATCATAAATTGTTATTTTTTGTGGAGATTTAGCTAAAACATATCCTCCAGCTGCACCCCTTATACTTTTTATAAGTCCTGATTTTCTTAGTGTAGAAAAGAGCTGTTCTAAATAATATTCTGAAATATTTTGTCTTTGAGAAATAACTTTTATAGAAACAGGATCTTTTCCGTAATTAATGGCTAAGTCAACCATAGCCTTAACTCCGTATCGTCCTTTTGTTGATAATTTCATTTTATCACTCCTTAATGTTGAGTGTTTTACTACACTTTGATAATACCAAATCAGAGTAATACTGTCAACAATAATTTTATTATATTTTCTATAAAAATTTTAAATATTTATAGTTAATTTGTTAGTGTTTTTAATAATTAATTAATACATAGTTTTTTTTTATAAACATAGAAACTTGAATTTTTTCAATAGGTTAATTAGACTTTTATTAATGTTTTCCCAATGTTTATATCATTTATATGTACCATTTACAAAAAAATTTAATATTATATTTATATAGGTAGTCTCTTTTAAGCTACCTAATTTTGGAGGTGTTTTATGAGTAATAACTATAGCCCTTACAGAGATTTAGTAGTTGGTGTTAACTCAAATATACCTCTATTAAATGGTAAATTAGTAAAATATATAAACTTTGATAATGCAGCAACTACACCACCTCTAAAAAGGGTAATAAATGATATAATTACCTTTTGTCCTCAATATTCATCAATACATCGTGGAAATGGTTATAAATCTCAGCTTTCCACTATATTGTATGAAGAAAATCGACGAGCTATAGGAAATTTTTTTAACTATGACGAAGAATATATGGATGTAATTTTTGTAAAAAATTGCACAGAATCTATAAATAAATTGGCATATATTTTAATGGATTATAAACCTGAAAAAGATGTTATACTATCATCTGTAATGGAACATCATTCTAACGATTTACCTTGGCGTAAATGGTATACCATAGACTATATTGATATAGATAGTAATGGAAATTTATTAATAGATGATTTAGAAAAAAAATTAAATTTATATGAAGGTAGGGTTAAACTTGTTACAGTAACTGGAGCTTCAAATATAACTGGGCATAAAACACCAATTTATAAAATAGCACAACTTGCTCATAGCTATGATGCAAAAATTTTAGTTGATTGTGCACAATTAGCTCCACACGCACCTATAGATTTAAAACCATTTGATGATTTAAATCATATAGATTTCATTGCATTTTCAGGTCATAAATTCTATGCTCCATTTGGCTGTGGTGCACTTTTAGGCCCTAAAGATATATTTGAAAACTGTAATCCAGATCACGTTGGTGGCGGAACTATAGATTTTGTTATGCATGATTATGTTAAATGGGCTAATTCTCCAGATAGGCATGAAGCAGGAACACCAAATGTGATAGGTGCATTAGCTATGGTTTCTGCACTAGATGAATTTTCTAAATTAGGAATGAAAAACATTGAAAGTTACGAAAAGCATTTAACAAAATATGCTACTGTAAATATGATTTCTATACCTAATTTAATAATTTATGGAGATTATTTAAATTTTAACCATAAAGTTAGTATAATCCCTTTTAATATAGAAGGAATTCATCATAATATAGTTGCTAAAGCTCTTTCTTTAGAATTTGGAATTGCAATAAGAAGTGGCTGTTTCTGCGCTCAACCTTATATGCAAAGACTTTTGCAAATTTCTCCTGAACAAAGCAGAAGTTTTATTCCCTTACCTAAAGAAACCTATCCTGGAACACTTCGTGTAAGTTTTGGAATATATAATACTATAGAAGAAATAAATGTTTTATTATATGCACTTGAAAAAATTGCTTTAAATAGAACTTATTATATATCTAAGTATTCCAATATAGATAGCTCTATTTTAATTAAATAATTATAAAAAAGGACTGTTTTAAATTAACTAATTTGAAACAGTCTGTTACAAAAATTAAATTACCATTTTTTAATAGTGCTTTTTTGCGTCAATAATATATAATTTTAATTGTAGTGGATAAAATAAATATTATTGGTGTTTTAACTTAACATTTAGAATACACAATTATACTTAAGAAATCAAAGAGGTAATTTATATGAATATTATTGCACATTTGACAATTGGTCATAAAATACAACCTATATTAGAAGATCGCCTTGATATTATTATTAAACCTGTTTCATTTTTATATGGTAATATACGACCTGATGTAAAAAAAAGGGACATGAAATATCATGTGAACCATCATTGTGTAACTCATCTTAACACTTTAGTTAATAGTCTATATTCTAATATAGACAATGGAATAACTTATAGTAACTTTATGATAGAACTAGGTAGTATCTGCCACTTTATATGTGATTATTTTTGTTATCCTCATAATGAGCACTATGACGGAAGTCGTCCTGACCATCATATATATGAGCAAAACCAAGTATTTTTTATAAACAAAAATATAAATAGCATTTTAAATAATTTAGTACTAGAACCCTATGAACTATTTAATTGTCCAAAAGATATTTTAGCTGAAATATTTTCCATTCATGATGAGTATTTAAATGATACTACATTAAGCAACCATGAAAAAGATGTAACATACGCCTTAAGAGCATGTCTTTTAACTACTGAAAGTCTATTTAGAGTGTATTTAGCCCGTTATAGACAAAAGAAGATGTTATTTAAAAATGCATAGAAAATAAGCTATGAAAGTTTAATACTCATTAAATTTTCATAGCTTATTAACCTATTTATCTATTTATCTATTTATCTATTAGGACGTGTCTGAAAACAAAATATCTAAAACTTATTTAGATAAAACAAAAATAGCAGCAATATAAACAAATGCG
>NZ_LFRG01000064.1:0-14513 GCF_001573875.1 Clostridium sp. ATCC 25772 | reverse complement strand
ATATAAGGATATGACTAATATGAAATTCTAAGAAAAATAGAGTAAATCAAAGAAAACTAAACTATAAGGAGAGAGTTTAGGATGAAACTGGAATCCAGTTTCTTTTAACCTAATACTATAATTTGCTTTGCAAATTTATAAAAAAATACGTTGAGAATTACTAGGAACGAAGTGAGTAGTAATAACCATAACTATTCACTCTTAATTCTTAACTCTTAACTAAAATAAGCTGTCAAATATTAGTATTATATTAATCTTAAATTTTCTTATTTGATAAATTCATAAGTTTAAAATTTATTTTAGAACCTTATACTTCTATACAAAAAATTAATAAAGAGTACCATTTTATGATAAAAACCATTTTAAGGCACTCTTTACTACATTATATTATATTTTAATCACTATCCAAATATGGATAGTAATACTCCTGCTGCAACAGCACTACCAATTACTCCTGCAACATTAGGTCCCATTGCATACATTAATAAGAAGTTTGTTGGATCATACTCTTGTCCAACAACTTGTGAAACTCTAGCAGCCATTGGAACTGCTGAAACTCCTGCGGAACCTATAAGTGGGTTTATTTTCCCCTTTGTAATTTTACACATTAGTTTTCCTATTAAAACTCCTGATGTTGTTGCAACAGAGAATGCTACAACTCCTAAAATTACTATTCCTATAGTCTTTGGTGTTAAGAAAACTTCTGCTTTAGCTGTAGCTCCAACAGATAAACCTAAGAATATAGTAATTATGTTTATTAAAGCATTTTGAGCTGTATCTGTAAGTCTTCCAACAACTCCTGATTCTTTAAATAAATTTCCAAGCATTAACATACCTACAAGTGATTTTAATGAAGGTAAGAACAATATTACTAATATAGCAACAACTATTGGGAATATAACTTTTTCTGTTTTAGATACTTGTCTTAATCCTCCCATTTTTATAGTTCTTTCCTTATCTGTTGTTAAAGCCTTCATTATAGGTGGTTGAATCATAGGTACTAATGCCATATATGAATACGCAGCAACAGCTATAGGACCCAATAAGTGCGGTGCCAATTTATTAGTTAAGAATATAGCCGTTGGACCATCCGCTCCTCCAATTATTCCAATTGATGCCGCCTCTTGTGGTGTAAATCCTAAAACCATAGCTACTATAAATGCAAAGAATACTCCAAATTGAGCTCCTGCTCCCATAAGTACACTAGATGGATTAGCAAGTAATGGACCAAAGTCCGTCATAGCTCCTACGCCCAAGAAAATTAATGGCGGGAATATTTCCCATTTAACTCCTTTAGATAAATAATAAAGAAGTCCTCCAGCCGCTCCAGCTGATGGTTCTGCCATTATATCTGCTAATGGTAAGTTTGTTAATAACATACCAAATGCTATTGGTAATAATAATAATGGCTCAAACTCTTTAGCTATAGCTAAATATATTAACAAGCAAGCTACTGCAAGCATAACTATCTCTTTCCAAGTTATTGCCGCAAAGCCAGAGGAAGCTAATAGTTCTTGTAACACTTGTAAAATATTCATTTATTTTGCCTCCTTTTACTATCCAATAACAGCTAATATATCTCCTGTGTTTACAGCTGCTCCTTTTGGTACACTAACCTTTGCAACAGTACCATCTACTGGTGCCATAATCTCATTTTCCATTTTCATTGCTTCTAAAACAAATAAAACATCACCTTTTTTCACTTTAGCGCCTTCTACAGCATTTATTTTTACGATAGTTCCTGGCATTGGACTTTCCAGTTTTTCTCCTTGAGCAGCTGATTTGTTTTCTACTACTGGAGTCTCCTTAACTTTTGGTGCAGTTTTCACTACTGTATTAGTTGGTTGTGGTGCTGATGTAAATTCTCCTTTTACTTCTTCTACCTCAACTTGATAAACATTTCCATTAACAGTTACATTATATCTTTTCATAATAAACAATTCCTCCTTAACAAGTTCTACCTTGAATTATTATTCCAATTAGAATTTGATACCCTTTTGATACTTCTTATGTTTAAACCAGAAGTTGGAACATCTAATTGAAGTGATAAAGCCCCAATTATAGCTGCCACAATCTCTGAGTCGTCTTGAAGTTCAACTTCTTCACTTTCTTCAACTTTCGTTACAATAACAGTATCTTCAGGCTTTTCTTTTTCTATATTTTTAGCATTTCTTTTTTCAAAAATGCTGTTTTGAAATTTTATTATAAACATAAGTATAATTAGCACCGCAAAAACTATAAGCATAGCAACTACCGATACACCTACTGCAAAAATAAATTTCTCTAATACACTTCCTGTCATATTCTTACCTCCCTAAAGTAGATTTTTTCCATGTTTCTTAGGGTAGCTTAACTCTCTTTTGCTTTGTAACATATCTAACATAGCAAATACCATTTGTTTAGTTTCGCTTGGTTTAATAATACTATCTATTAATCCAACTTCTGCTGCTAAATATGGATCTGCATATTCATTTATATGCTCTTTTATTAATTCAGCTTCTTTAGCTTCTTTATTTTCTGCATTAATTATTTCTTCTATATATTTATTTTTTATTTGATTCTTTGGATTGGTTAGAGCTATTTTTGCTGTTGGCCAAGCTAAACCTACATCAAAAGCAGCATCCTTACTTGCTAAAGATAAATAACCAGCGCCATAAGCTTCACCTATAACTAATGACACTTTTGGAACGGTTGAATCAGATAATGCATATATCATAGTACCTACGTCACTAGCTACTCCATTTATCTCTTCTTCTAGATTTGCTTCAAATGCTAAAGTATCAACAATACTTAATATTGGTATGTTAAAACTATCACATATTCTTACAAATCTACACACTTTAGTTGAAAGTTTTCTATCTAATTTGCTCTTTTCATTGCCATTAGCCATAACCCCAACTGTTAATCCATTCAATTTAATTAAATAAGTTTTTATTGCAGACTCTAAATTTTTGTTAACTTCTAAAGTAGAGCCTTCATCTGCAATTGTATTTACAACTAATTCTCCATTAAAAGTTTCATCTATAGCTGCTTTATTCAAATTATCTTTTTTATCATTTAAACTATTATCTTCACAAGATAACGGTGCCATTTCTAAGCTATTAGATGGTATAAATTCAAGTATTTTCCTTGTGATATTTAATGCTTCTTCCTCTGTTTTTGCAACAAAGTTAGCATTTCCACTTTTAATACTTTTTTCACTATTAAATAATTTATTATCTATATAATTGCTTTCTGCTACTCTTAATGAATCATTTGTATTTACACTTAGTTCTGATAATCCTTCAATTACCACAACAAAATCACTTAATGTTGCATTAGCAGCCATAATACCATTACATGGTCCAGCTACTATAGCTATTTGTGGAACAACCCCATTTAATTTTGAAGTTTTTCTTAAAACCTTTCCATAAGAAGATAAAAGTTCAACTCCTTGTGATATATTCCCACCAATAGAATCAAAAACTTTAATTATTGGTGCACCACATTGTGCAGCCTTGTCCATTATATTGCAGATTTTTTCTGCCGCAAACCTATTAAATGTAGCACCATCTACAGTATAATCTTCTGCATAAATATATACTAACCTGCCATTTATAGTTCCATGACCTGCTATAACCCCTGAACCATTCTTTTTAATTAACCCACCAACTTCTATAAAAGAACCATTATCTAGTATAGATAAAATTCTTTCTCTAGCAGTTAGTTTCTTTAAGTTGTGTTGCATATCAACTTTTTCTTTGCCACCACCTTGGTGTGCTTTATGCATAACTTCATCAAATACATCAAGTTTATCCATCTCATTGCCTCCTGACTTTCAAATACTCATGTTACCCAACAACAATAATATCACAAAAAATTCAGATTGTACACCAAATGTGCAAGTTTTATTTCATTTTTCTGTGTATTGAAAAAAAAGACTTAAATTTTGCAACTCTTAACTGTAAATCTGTCTTTTTTAGGCATATGAAAATAAATACTAAATTAAATATAGAAAACTATTTGTCACGAGACAAAGAGATAAAATTCAATCATAGTGATATATGCTCCAAATCACTTGAAATTCAACACTACATTTTGTATGAAAATATTTTAAAGTTATTGAATAAATTTAAATGAAAGCTTGTTTCCATATATTTTAAAACAACAAAACCCATTATAAACTTTTCAATTTATAATGGGTTTCTTAATAATTTATTTGTTCATTTAGAATGATTCTTAAATCTTAAAATTCATATTTCAAATTATTCATTAAAATAATCCTTCTATTACTCCATCTTCTCTTATATCTATTTTTTCTGCTGCAGGAACTTTAGGTAATCCTGGCATTGTCATTATATTACCTGTAAGTGCTACTATAAATCCTGCACCATTTGATAATCTAACTTCTTTAACTGTAATTTTAAATCCTCTTGGTCTTCCTAAAAGACTTCCATTATCTGATAAAGAATTTTGTGTTTTAGCTACACATATAGGTAATTTATCTGCACCTATTTTTTCTATTTGAGCTATTTGTTTTTTTACTGCTGGAACAAATTCTACTCCATCAGCTCCATATATTTCTTTGGCAATAGTTTCAATCTTTTCTTTTACAGAAAGCTTTTCATCATACAATACTTTAAAATTACTTTCACTTTCTTCTATAGTTTTCACTATCTTTTCAGCAAGATCTAATCCACCATCTGCGCCTTTTTCCCAAACTTCAGTTAAAGATACTTCTACGCCTTTTTTATTGCAGAAGTCTTTTATAAATTCAACTTCTTCATTGCTATCAGTTATAAATTTGTTTATTGCCACAACTACAGGCACGCCAAATTTTTGAACATTTTCTATTTGTTTTTCTAAGTTTTCTATACCTTTAGATAAGGCTTCTACATTAGAAATATTTAAATTTTCCTTTTTTACTCCACCATGATGTTTTAAAGCTCTAATAGTAGCTACTAAAACTACAGCACTTGGATTTAAACTTCCATATCTACATTTTATGTCAAAGAATTTTTCAGCTCCTAAATCAGCTCCGAAACCAGCTTCTGTTATTGCATAGTCACCTAATTTTAAAGCCATTTTTGTAGCTAATATACTATTGCATCCATGAGCAATATTAGCAAATGGTCCACCATGTATTATAGCCGGTGTATTATCTAAAGTTTGAACTAAGTTTGGTTTTATAGCATCTTTCATAAGCATAGCCATAGCACCATTTACTTTTAAATCTTTACAATATACAGGCTCTCCATCTGTATTATAAGCTACTAATATGTTTCCAAATCTCTCTTTTAAATCCATCAAATCATTTGATAAACATAATATTGCCATTATTTCTGAAGCAACAGTTATAGTAAATCCATCTTCTCTTGTAAATCCATTTGCAGTTCCACCTAGACCAACAATAACTTTTCTTAATGCTCTATCATTCATATCCAATACTCTTTTGAAAAGTATCTTTCTTGAATCTATTTTTAATGAATTTCCTTGATGAATATGGTTATCTATAGCTGCACTTAAAAGGTTATTTGCTGTTGTTATAGCATGCATATCCCCTGTAAAGTGTAAGTTTATATCTTCCATTGGAACAACCTGTGCATAACCACCACCAGCTGCTCCCCCTTTAACTCCAAAAACTGGTCCTAAAGAAGGCTCTCTTAATGCAATAACTGCATTCTTTTGCATTTTACATAAAGCTTGACCTAATCCTATTGTAACTGTTGACTTTCCTTCTCCTGCTGGTGTTGGATTAATAGCAGTAACTAAGATCAACTTACCGTCCTTATTATTTTTCTTTAAAACGTCTAAAGATACCTTTGCTTTATATTTACCATAAAGCTCTATATCGTCCTCTGATAATCCTACTTTTTTAGCTACATCAACAATAGGTAGCATTTTAGCGCTTTGTGCAATTTCAATATCTGTCATCATAATTATAAAACCCCCTTTAAATTTTCACCTAAAAATTTAATACAGAAATATAAAATCATATTCTATATCTTATATTAATATGACTTTATGTTCTAAAATAATGATAATAAACTATATAATGAACATTCAGATTTGATTTTTTAATTGAAGTTCAAGCTTATTTCACTATACGTTTAACTAATTATTATTAAATTGTATCACTAAATAACATTAAATGTTATACCTACTAAAAATTTTAATTATGTTTCTAAATAAAATTTCATTGTTAGTATATTTAATCGGTTTATATCCCTTAGTTTTAAATGTTATTCTATAATCCTATAGTTGTATACCTATATATTATTATTTTATATTCTACTGAAAATTAAATATTTGTAAATTAATTGTAAATATATAAGTTAGTTATTTTGTTTTGCGTATCTTATTTCTATCTTTAATAACATTATACGATATATGGCGTATTTTTTCACTATTTTTTTATATATAGTTCGCAAATAAAAAGAAGGGCCTTTTTGCCCTTCTTTTTCTAATCTTCTTTATCTATAATATCAGCCTTATCTATTGTAGTTTCATTTTCCTCTGAAATTTCATTTTCCACAGTATTTTCTACTACATCTATAGACTTTTCTTCTTCTAAAGATTTATTTTCACTTTCAGCTTTTTCTTCTAATTCATCTAAACTTTTGCCATCCATAATTAAGTTAAATTCCTCAGCTGTAAGCTTTTCTTTTTCCATAAGAGCCATAGCAACTGCATGTAACTTATCAACGTTCTCAGTTAATATTGTTTTAGCTCTAACATAAGCTTCATCTACTAAACCTCTTATTTCCTGATCTATTAATGATGCAACTTCTTCTGAGAAATCTCTTGAATGACCAATATCTCTTCCTAAGAAAACTTCGCCTTGTTCTTTACCATATGATATAGGACCTAATTTATCACTCATACCATATTCCATAACCATTTTCTTAGCTATAGAACTTGTTCTATCAATATCATTTTTAGCTCCAGTACTTATTTCTTTAAGTATTATAGCTTCTGCAACTCTTCCTCCTAAAAGACCAACCATCTCGTCTTTTAACTTAGAACGTGATGTGTAACTTGTATCTTCATCTGGTAAGTGAAGAGTGTATCCGCCAGCCATTCCTCTTGGAATTATACTTATTTCATGTACTGCATATGAATTTGGAAGATATTTTGAAACAACTGCGTGACCAGCTTCATGATAAGCTGTTAATCTCTTATCTTTTTCACTTATTACTCTAGATTTCTTCTCTGGACCTGCAATTACTCTTGTTATAGCTTCTTCAAGTTCTTCCATAGTTATAACTTTTTTATTTCCTCTTACTGTTAATAATGCAGCCTCATTCATTAAGTTTTCTAAGTCTGCTCCAGTAAATCCAGGAGTTCTTTTTGCTAATACCTTTAACTCAACATCTTCGCCTAATGGCTTATTTCTAGAGTGAACTTTTAAGACTTCTTCTCTACCCTTTACATCTGGTACTCCAACAACTATTTGTCTGTCGAATCTACCAGGTCTTAATAATGCTGGGTCTAGTATGTCTGGTCTATTTGTTGCTGCTATCATGATAATTCCTTCATTAACTCCAAAACCGTCCATTTCAACTAGTAATTGGTTTAATGTTTGTTCTCTCTCATCATGACCACCACCAAGACCGGCTCCTCTTTGTCTACCAACAGCATCAATCTCATCGATAAAGATTATACATGGTGAGTTTTTCTTTGCTTGCTCAAATAAGTCTCTTACTCTTGAAGCACCTACACCTACAAACATCTCAACGAAATCTGATCCTGATATACTAAAGAATGGAACTCCAGCTTCTCCAGCTACAGCTTTTGCAAGTAATGTTTTACCTGTTCCTGGAGGACCAACTAAAAGCACCCCTTTAGGTATTCTTGCACCTACATCTATATATCTTTTAGGACTTTTAAGAAAATCTACTATTTCTGCTAGTTCTTCTTTTTCCTCATCTTCACCTGCTACATCTTTAAATGTAACTTTCTTTTTATCCGGTGTTGCCATTTTAGCCTTACTTTTTCCAAAGTTCATAACACCACGGTTTCCACCGCCTCCACCAGATTGTTGCATAAACATTCCCCAAAATGCTACTAACATTATTATTATTAAGAATGTTGGTAACATAGTAAACCAAAATGGAACCTCTTGTGGCGGTGTAAATGATAATGATTCTAATCCTTTATTCTCATAATCTTGTTTTAAATCAAGAAAAGCTTTTTCTGGTAAAGCGGTAACATATTTGGTGCCATCTTTTAGTTCACCAACTATTGTCATCCTATCTTCATCCATTTGAGCTGTTTTAACTTTACTATCTTTCCAGTATGTTTCAAATTGAATAGCATTTAACTGCGTAACATTGCCTTTTCCATCATAAAGTGTAAAAGCTGAAACAATTACTAGAATTAAAACTAATAACCAGGCCGTTGCACTCGAAAACTTCTTCACTAAAGGCCCCCCTCTCTTTCTAAAAGTGTTTTAATTTTAAGTTAATAACTATTATATCATAAAGAGTTCAATATGAATTCATATTAAATTCATTTTAACTACTTTTTGTAAACAGATTCTTTTAATATACCTATGTAAGGTAAATTTCTATATCTTTCAGAATAATCAAGACCATATCCAACTAAAAATTCGTCTGGTACATCGTATCCTAAATATTTAGCATGAACATCTTCTTTTCTTCTTTCTGGTTTGTTTAATAAACTTGCTATTTCTAAACTTTCAGGGTTTCTTGCTGCTAAGTATTTCATTAAATACTTAAGTGTAACTCCTGAATCAATTATGTCTTCAACTATTAAAACATGTTTTCCTTTAACTTCAAAGTCTAAATCCTTTATAATTTTTACAATACCTGAGCTTTCAGATGAATTACCGTAACTAGATACAGCCATAAAATCCATATAACATGGTGTTTTTATTTCTCTTAAAAGATCAGACATAAACATAACAGATCCTTTTAATATACCCAATACCAATAAATCTTTCCCTTTATAATCATTGGTTATCTGAGCTCCTAATTCTTTTACTTTTGCCTTTAGTTCTTCTTCTGATATTAATACCTCTTTTATATCTGCCTCCATAAATTAACCTACCTTTCTATTGATATACGTAAAATATTTTTAGTATTTCTATCAATTTTAAATTTCTCACTTACTCTAAACCCAACTATCCATGATATTTCATTATCGAAACATATTAATGGAATAAAATCTCGTTCTTCTCTAGGAATCTTAAAATCGATAAAAATATCTTTTATCTTTTTACTCCCCTTCATTCCTAGCATTGAGAATTTATCTCCATTTTTTCTGTATCTTATAGAAATATCACCTTTAATTTTATCTAAATCGAAATATTTTATCATATTATTATTTTCCATTTTAAAATCTTTCTTATTATATATAGATTTTAAAGTTATATATTTTGATATTTCATCACAATATATTTTTTCATCTATATTTAACTTTAGATTAAAGTTGGTATTATCTTTCTGTTTTGTATTACATACATAAATATGTATATCTTTATAAACATTGTCAACTCTTATTCCCTCTGGTAACATTAAAGTTTTACCAGTATTGTGATTATACAATTTAATTATGTCATTAATGTGACCACTTTCTATGTTATATAAATTGCCTTTTACTTGCATTATAGCCATTCTTAACACTCTTGAAACTATAGATTTATGCTCACTAAATGCATCTTTATATATTATAACTCTATCCTGTTTTTTATAACAATATTTTTTGAATATTTTCTTGGAAAAATCTTCAACAAAATCATTATCTTCGTTAATTACCCTAGACATTCTATTAAGAGTTTTTATTATATCTTTATTAAAATGTTCTTCTATATATGGAATTAACTCTAATCTCACTTTATTCCTAGCGTAAATATTCTCAAAATTTGTTTTATCTATAGCTGGTTTTAAATTACTATCTTCACAATATTTCTCTATTTCTTTTCTTGAAGTCTCTATTAGTGGTCTTATGAAAATTTCATCTCTAACTGGTTTTATTCCAACCAATCCTTCTATACCAGAACCTCGCATCATTCTCATAAGTACAGTTTCCGCTTGATCATTTAAATTATGAGCAATCGCTACTTTAGTATACCCACATTTATTCATTAACTCCTGAAAAAAATTATACCTTGCTTCTCTCCCAGCCATTTCATGAGATATTCCTTTAGATTTCGCCATTTCATCAATATCTACTCTTCTAGCGTGAAACTCAATATTTCTTTCATTGCAAAAGTTTTCACATATTTTTTCATCATTTTTAGCATCTTCACCTCTTAAAAGATGATTTAAATGAGCTGCTCCTATTTTTACATTTAATTTATCTTTTAAGGAGTCTAAAACATGTAGTAATGCCATAGAGTCTGGTCCACCTGACAACGCAACTAAAATTTTATCATTATTTTTTATCATGCTATAAGTATTTATTGTACTTAAAACTATATTTTGCAAAACATTATCACTTCCTATTATTACAATGTTCATTTAACCATATTATCACAAATTATAATTTAATAAAAGAAAAAGAACAAATATTATAATGAAATTATTATTCATTATTCACCATATTTTTTTAATTTATCTTATGTTTTTATAAAAGTAATCTACGTATTAATATTAAATGTTAAATGATTTTTTAACAACTATTATTTTTAAATACAAACTATTTATTAATTATTTTTTTATTTATGTAAACATTTTATGGTTCTAATCTGAGTTTTAAAATTATTCATTTATCAAACAAGAAAATTTCAAATTAATATTTACTGCTAGTTAACAGCTTAATTTAGTTAAGAATTTAAGTCATTACTACGTCTTTCCTTCCTAATAATACTAAACGTATTTTTAAATCTAGTTTTATTTGAAAATCTAATTAATCAATTACTTGTAGTTTTATCTCCATCACAAATGGGACTTCACTAGTTAAGAGTTAAAAGTGAATAGTTAATGATTATGGTTATTACTACTCACTTTGTTCCTAGTAATACTAAACGTATTTTTAAACCTAGTTCTGCTAACAAAATCTAAGTAAGCAATAAATTATAATCTTAGCTCCATAACAAATGGTACAGGCACGGTAAATTTATTTACTTCACTTAAAATTAGATGCTCTCCTAGCTTTGTGCTTCTTAGCTAATAAATCAAAGCCAGTCCCTAGCAATTCAAAAGAAACTGGTGATTCAGTTTCCTCCATCATTGTCAAATGTCAATTGTCCATTATATAATTTGTTACGGTTGTGAACCTTGAATATAGCTTTAGTTAGATATAGAAATTTACTGTATATTAACTTAAAAAATGAAGAAATGTTATTAACACTTCTTCATTTTACACCTTAGTCTAATACTGAGAATAACATATTATCCTGCGTTATATTGATTATATACTTTTGATACTAAAACAGTCATATCATCTCCCACTTTATTTTTTCCAAGCCTTTTAGCTTCTTCTACTATTCCACTTGCTAAATTTTCAACATCCTCATCATGTCTACCCATATAATCTAAAATCCAACCAATCCCTCCTGCCTCTTCAACATCAGACACGCCATCTGTCAGCATAACTACTAAATCACCGTGTTTAACCTTTCTTGTATAAGTATCTATATCAACTTCATCTAAAACTCCAATAGGTAGACTTTTAGATTTCACTATATCTACTACATCATCAGATTTTATAAAACTAGCTACTGCACCAACTTTCATAAAATCTATTTCTCCACTATATAAATCTATAGTACTTAAGTCTATAGTAGAGAATTTCTCTTCTTCACAAAATTTCAAGGTCATTATAGAATTAACTGTATTAATAGCTGTAGTCTTACTAAACCCAGCATTTATGAACTTCTCAATCAATTCTACTGCCGCTTCACTTTCTCTACCCGCTTGCGGACCTGACCCCATACCATCGCTTACTAGCATCATATAGTTTCCTATACTAGTATTTCCAAAGCTATAGCTATCTCCATGAACTGTATATCCGTCTTTACTCGCCTTAGCCATATAGGTAACTACTTTTAAATTAGGTGCCTCTTCAAAAACTGCAATACAACTATTTGTATTAGAATTTATATAACAACCATCTTCATTTACAACCATATTGGTTCCTGCAGCTTCCTCTATGATTGGTAAAATTCTATTAGAATATACTTGTAAAGAACCATATTGTGTTGCAGTTATTCTTATAACACTCCTATCATTTTTATCTTTTATACAAAATACATCATCATAATATATTTTATTCTTATCTAAAAGCTTAATTATATCCCTTTCTAATTTTCCGTCATTTTTAAGCTCTTCATTAAATTCTTGAACTAATTCATCTACTGACTTGGCCATATTATTTATTTGACTTGCTAAAAGCTCCCTTCCTTCACTTAATCTAGTTCTCCACATCTCACTTATTATATATTTATTAACCACATCCTCCGAATTTCTTATAAGCGCACCTTTTTTTAAACACTTCCTTTCTAATTCCATAGGAAATCTATTAGATTTTTTCTGTTGATTTTCAATAAGCTCAGAAAAAGCATTATAAGTTAGATGATGTTCTCTATTCCAACATATACAATTAGCATTACAATCACCGCAGACACGTGCTGCTAAATTATCTACTAACTCAGTACTTTTACTTGTCATTAATAACTTGTCATTGTCAACTAATTCCGATAGGATATTAGACATATTTGATAATACATCTGAAAAATTATCAAGCTTATTCAAATACATATTTTTTATATTATTTAAATAATTTCTGTCTAAATTTATTCGTTTTTTCTCTGAATTAATTTCAGAACCTATAGTATCATAAACTCGCCCTGGCATCAGGGCGAATATTCCTATTGCTAATATTCCGTCCATTAAAGCAAAGCTACTAATATCTGTAAATGATGATGTTATTAAATATACTTTAACTATTAAGAATGTAACTAAAAATGATAAGGACACAAAGGCTCGTCCACCTTCTTTGAAAATTCCACTAATAAGCCCTACCATCCCTAAGACGGTTATATATATTAATAAATTTTGATTACTCATTCCAATTATAGCCCCCATGGCTAGTCCTACGGTTCCTGCTATAGCACTTCCGCTAATATAGCTTAGACCTAATACTGCTGTAAAGGCGAGTACATTAGTCACTGATACACCAAATATTTTTACTCCCCAGGTACCTGCAATAACTATAGATATCAAAATAGCCATACATACTACTTCTTCATCTTTAAAAAGATGTTTAGTTTTTAATTCTTTAAAGCATATATCACTTATCTGGAGAATAAAATATATTGGGAATATACAGCATAAATTCGTAAGTGTTGAAATTCCAGCCATTCCTAAACCAAATTCATTAATTATAATATTGTAGGAGAACATTCCAATAGTTAAAACTGCCCACGTCACTATTTTCTTATATTTTTCACTTAAATCTATATGGGACAATAATAAAGATAGTAAAACTACACTTGGAATAATAACATAATACATGCTTATGTCTTTAACATAACTTTGCATAGTTATATATCCCATTATTGTTCCAAAGGCTGATGCTAATGTAAGTCTATAATCATCGTTATTTAGTACTACTATTAAAAATGCAATTCCAAATGGAGCAGTACTATTAATTATCATCGTTCTACTAATTAACAAGCTGATTAGAAACATCCCTGAAATTTTAAGAAAAATTCTCTTGCTTCCATCCTGCTCTTTAATTTTATTATTATTTGATTTTTTCATCCTTTTATATGGAAATATATCTGCTCCATATTGCATTTATAACCACCTACCCCTTAATTTAATAATTCCTTGTTTCAATCGATAAATTTATTATAGCAAAGGTCTCTGGAATTAAATGTCAATTACTGGTAGGTACTTGTAATTTATTTCTGACATTTTTTCCCTAATTGTACTTTTATATAATTCCTAATGTCATACATAATTTATTAATATTTTTATAGTAAATATGTTAATGGAGGGATTTATCCAATTTTTGTAAATTTATTTTTTATCTATATTTCATTTTTGTCTTTTTTATAGGGGATAACTTTTGTGTCGTATAAAGTGTAATCTCTTTGTAAAATGAATTTTTTTAAAGTAAATTTATGGTAATATTTTCCTGGAAGGTTTTTATTGTAGATTTTTATATATTAATTTTATTTTTCAAAACGAAAAAGACTCACTATATATAGTGAGTCTTTGGTAGCGGAAATAGGACTTGAACCTACGACACTTCGGGTATGAACCGAATGCTCTAGCCAGCTGAGCTATTCCGCCATGTTGGTTGCGGGGACAGGACTTGAACCTGTGACCTTCGGGTTATGAGCCCGACGAGCTACCAGCTGCTCCACCCCGCGACATTGGTGCTTGAGACCGGAATCGAACCGGTACGGTGTTTAACCACCGCAGGATTTTAAGTCCTGTGCGTCTGCCTGTTCCGCCACTCAAGCGTATTTATTAAATTAAATTGGTTGCGGGGACAGGACTTGAACCTGTGACCTTCGGGTTATGAGCCCGACGAGCTACCAGCTGCTCCACCCCGCG
>NZ_LFRG01000063.1:0-17777 GCF_001573875.1 Clostridium sp. ATCC 25772 | reverse complement strand
TCATTAAAAATAGCTTAAGAATCTGTTTTTTTATTCAACTGTAAAATTATTCAAGTAAAAACGCACTATTATAGTATGTAATATTAAATCTTATTAAACTTTCTTCTAAATCACTTGTAAAAAAATACAGTTTAAAATTAAAATTTACTTCATACATATATTATATTTTTACTATAACACTGAAATTTGACTATTCAGTTTCAGCCATAATTCCTAATTTTTAAATCTTTTAAAGTTCCAAGTTGAATTTTACTGCTAGTTAACAACTTACTTTAGTTAAAAATTAAAAATTTATAAAAATTTGATGTACACCTTTAAATAGAGACTTTTCCCTTATTTAATTCATGTATAGAAATATAATAAAAATCACTGATAATTTATCAGTGATTTTATATTTTTTAATTAAAATTCAACGTCTACTCCATCAAATGTACATTCAAATACCTTTTTCATTTCATCTACAGATATTTCTCTTGGGTTAGATGCTGTACAAGCATCAACTACTGCATTTTCTGAAATAAAGTCTATATATTTATCAAACTCTTCTTTTTCCACTCCATATTCTTTTAATGTTAGTGGAATTTCCATTGCTTTATTTAATTGTCTTATACAATCAATTAAAGAGTTTATTAATTCTTCTTCATTACCACCAGCAAGACCTAAAGTTCTAGCTATTCTAGCATATCTTTCTCCACATGCTTTTTTATTAAATTGGATTACATATGGTAAGAATATAGCATTAGCACATCCATGTGGTATATGGAATACAGCACCTGTTTTATGTGCCATAGAGTGAGTTATTCCAAGTAATGCATTTGAAAATGCCATACCTGCTAAACATTGAGCATTATGCATTTCATCTCTTGATTCTTTTACTCCCTCATAAGATTTTAATATGTTATCTTCTATCATTATTATAGCTTCCATTGCTAACGGATCAGAGAAATGAGATTTATTAGTTGCAACATATGCTTCTATAGCATGAGTTAATGCATCCATTCCTGTATGAGCTACTAATTTTTTAGGCATTGTCATAGTAAGCTCAGTGTCTAATATAGCAATATCTGGTGTTATATTGAAATCTGCTAATGGGTATTTTATTTTCTTTTTGTAGTCAGTTATAACTGAAAATGCTGTTACCTCTGTAGCTGTTCCGCTAGTAGATGGTATAGCAACAAATTTAGCTTTCTTTCTCAATGCTGGGATTGTAAATGGATCTTTTATATCATCAAAAGTTAATTCTGGGTGTTCATAAAATACCCACATAGCTTTAGCAGCATCTATAGGTGATCCACCACCAACTGCAACTATCCATTCTGGTGCAAATTCTCTCATCATTTCTGCACCTTTCATAACTGTTTCTATTGATGGGTCTGGTTCAACGCCTTCAAAAAGTTTAACTTCGATTTTAGCTTCTTCTAATAAATTTATAATTTTATCTAAGAATCCATTTTTTCTCATAGAACTTCCGCCAGTAACAACTATAGCTTTTTTTCCTTCTAAAGTTTTTAAAACCTCTAGTGAATTTTCACCATAATATATATCTCTTGGTAAAGTAAATCTGTTCATCAAAAAATCCTCCTCAATTGTACCCATATTAATATTATTTGATATTATTTTAACGAAATTTATATTTTTATTGTACAATATTTAAAAGATATTTTCAATATTTTCGTAATATTTTATTTAATTTATATTTTTATTTAAGTATTTATTTTCCATTTAATTGCTTATATTGGAATTTTTATTGCATTTTAGATTTTTTTAGATTTTTTCCTTGCAGTTGTTCATATTTATAAAACAATTACCATTTTTAAAATATGAATATTTTTTTAATAAGAACAACATTTGAAAGTCATTCTTTTAACGATGATTTCTAATTCTTAATATTCTAAAATCCTCTATTTCAACTAAGTAATCACTTCCTGCAAATTCTACCTCCATTGCAAATGGGACTTTTTTAGTTAAAAATGAATAGTTAACAGTGAACAGTTGTAGTTATTACTATTCGCTATGCTCCTAATAATTCTCAACGTAGTTTTATATAAATTTGCAAAGCAAATTATATTTATAGATTAAAAAGAAAGTGGTTGCCACTTTCATCCTGAATTCTTAATTCATAATTCTTAATCCTTAATTTTTTTATTTTATCCCCATAATAAAATAAGCAAAAAAACAGTACTTAACTGATACGCTGCTTTGCAGCTCAAGTACTGGTTCTTTGCTTAGTAATTTATTTTATATAACCTTTTTATTGAGTACTAAAGTTTTTTATGGTGCTACAACCAACTGAACCTGTCCTTCTTGTTACGGTGCTACACCCTGAATCTAGCTCTAGTTTATTTTATCTCCCAAACTCAAATTTTACTCTCTTTTAATTAAAAAGAAACTGGTATTCCAGTTTCAACTAACATTGTCAATTGTCCTTTGTCCTTTGTCAATTTTTCAAACCTCTTAACTATTTAAGGGACTGGCTAACTTCTCTTACTTATTGTAACTAAATTTAAATAGCTACTATCTATTTTATGGGTATACACCATTCGCGCCTGTCCCATTTGTTACGGCTGCAAAACTGAATTTTAGCTTTTCTTAGTTTTATCTCTCAAACTCAAATTTTACTCTATTAAATTGAAATAAACTAGACTAAAATCCAGTTTCCTCCTTAACTTTTAACTTTTAACTCTTAACTCTTAACTATCTAACCCCAGTTTCAACCAACATTGTCAAACGTCAATTGTCAATTATATAATGTTCTCAATCCTTAATTTTTCTAATTATCCTTTGTCCATTGTCAATTCCTAATTAATTGCCCTAAACCATATTTACAATGAACATTTTTACACAAAAAAAGAACTTGAGGTGTTCTCAAGCTCTTTATATTTATATCAATTTTATTTGTGATAATCATAGAAACCTTTTTTAGTTTTTCTTCCAAGGTATCCAGCTCTAACATATTTTCTTAATAAACTGTTTGCTCTGTATTTAGAGTCTCCAGTTTCTTTATACATAACTTCCATTATTGCAAGACATATATCAAGTCCTATTAAGTCACCTAATGCTAAAGGTCCCATTGGATGGTTTGCTCCAAGCATCATTGCTTTGTCTATATCTTCTACAGTTGCTATACCTTGATCTAATATTCCAACTGCTTCATTTATCATTGGGATTAATATTCTATTTACTACAAATCCTGGACCTTCTTTTACTTCTACAGGGTCTTTTCCTATATTTTGTGTTAATTCTTTAACTGCGCTAAATGTTTCATCTGAAGTTGCCATACCTCTTATGATTTCAACTAATTTCATTATAGCTGCTGGGTTAAAGAAGTGCATTCCTATAACTCTATCAGGTCTGTTTGTACAGCTAGCTACTTCTGTTATTGAAAGTGAAGAAGTATTTGTAGCAAATATTGTTTCTGGTTTACAGATTTCATCTAGTTTACTGAAATAATGTCTTTTTGTTTCCATATTTTCAGCTATTGCTTCAATAATTAAATCAACATCTTTAACATCATTCATATCTAATGTTCCGTTGATTCTTCCTAAAATTTCACCTTTTACGTCTTCTGTAATTTTACCTTTAGTCACTAATTTAGTTAAAGTTTTATTTATACCTGCTAAATTTACATTTTGGAATTTATCCATATTTCTTACAAGCATTGTAACTTCATAACCTTTTGTAGCAAGTACTTGAGCTATTCCAGCTCCCATAGTTCCGGCACCGATTATACATATTTTTTTCATAACAAAACCCCCCAATTTTTAGTTGAAGCTGTTTAAATATATGACCCACTTAAAAATCCAATAGCTTATAAGTGCCCGATATACAAAACAACTAACTTAAACCTTATTTTTTTTAAGTTTGTATTATTTTTAACTATCATAGATAAAACTTAATGATAATTAATAATCGATAATCAAAAATAAAATTTTTGATACTTTTTAAATAATTTTTATATTATTAACTTATTAATTATCTATTATTAACTACCATGTTCATTACTATTTATATAATCTTTTGAGCCTATTATTACAACTCTTTATAAGAATTGTATATTTAACCTAATGTTTATTCTTTATTTTTTAACTAATTTATAAAAATTTTATGTGTTTTTTAGATTTTAAAGTGAGTCTTTATTTAAATCCATTTAATTATTTTTCATATGCTTAATTTTTAAAGATGGAATTTAGGAATAATTCCTAAATTCACATCTTATTTGGTTATTATAAAAGTGTTATATTAACCACTTATTATTTCATAGCTTTTAATTGTTGAACTAATTCTGGAACAATTTTTTGATAGTCTCCAACTAATCCAACATCTGCAACTTGCATTATTGGTGCATCAGCATCTTTATTGATTGCTATTATATAGTTACTATCTTGCATTCCAGCTAAATGTTGGATAGCTCCAGATATACCACAAGCTATATATATTTGAGGTCTTACTGTTTTACCAGTTTGTCCAACTTGTAGTGCTTTATCTATCCAGCCATTATCAACAGCTGCTCTTGATCCTGATAAAGTTCCGCCAATTTCATCAGCAAGTTCTTTTAATATATCAAAGTTTTCTTTGCAGCCTACTCCTCTACCACCAGATACTAATATATCAGCTTCGATTATGTCAGCTACTTCTTTTAATATTTTCTTAACTTCTAAAACTTGAGTTCTGATATCAGATTTTTCTAATTCAAAAACAGCTTTTTCTATTTTAACTTCTTTGTTTGTATCTTTTTCAAGTTTTTCGAAAACTCCAGGTCTAACAGTAGACATTTGTGGTCTATTGTCTCCACACATGATAGTAGCCATTAAGTTACCACCAAATGCAGGTCTAGTCATTAATAAGTTTTTGTTTTCAGGATCTATATCAAGTGCTGTACAGTCAGCAGTTAATCCTGTTGATAATCTAGCAGCAACTCTTGGACCTAAGTCTCTACCTATAAATGTTGCTCCTATGAATATTACTTCTGGTTTATGACTATTAGCTAAATCAGTTATAACTTTTGCATATCCATCAGTAGTATAATGTGCAAGTTCTTCTTTATCAGCTAATAAAACTTTATCTGCTCCATAAGCAGTTAATTCTTTAGCCATACCTTCAACATTATGTCCTATTAATAAAGCTGTAAGTTCAACTCCTAATTTGTCAGCTATTTCTCTACCTTTTCCTAAAAGTTCTAATGAAACTTTTTGTAATTCTCCGTCTCTTTGTTCTGCAAATACCCAAACACCTTTGTAATCTGCTATATTCATGGTTTTACCCCTCCTATTTTTCCTACTAAATTAAGTGTTTCTCTTTTAGTTTACCTATTGCAATTGAAGCTGCTTCTTTTGGTGAAACTGTAAATATTTCACCTTCTCCTTTAGCTTCTTTAGCCCAAGATTTTTTAACCTTTGTAGGTGAACCTTTTAATCCTAGAAGGGCTACATCTACATCTATATCTTTAGCAGTCCATACTTTTATTTCTTTATTTCCTAATTCGAATATATTTCTTATATTCATATATCTTGGTTCATTTAAAGTTTCTATTGCTGTTAATAGAACTGGTGTTTTAACTTTGATGTATTCATATCCATCTTCCCAAGCTCTTCTAACTTTTAATCCCTCTTCTAAAACGTCAACTTCTTCAACATATGTTATTTGTGGTAAATCTAAATGTTCTGCAATTTCAGGTCCAACTTGTGCAGTATCTCCATCGATTGCTTGTCTTCCAGCAAATATTACATCATATTCTAATTTTTTGATTACTCCAGCTAATGCATGTGATGTAGCTAAAGTATCAGCACCAGCGAAAGCTCTGTCTGTTACTAATATTGCTTCATCAGCTCCCATTGCTAAAGCTTCTTCTAAAGCTTTTTGAGCTTGTGGAGGTCCCATTGTAACAACAGTTACATGAGCACCATGTGAATCTTTTAATCTTAATGCTTCTTCTAATGCACTTTTATCATCTGGATTTATTATTGAAGGAACACCATCTCTTATTAGAGTTCCTGTTTTTGGATCTATTCTAACTTCAGTTGTATCTGGAACTTGTTTTATACAAACAACTATTTTCATCGTTAATTACCCCCTATTTTAAAAGACTTCCTGCAATAACCATTTTTTGAACTTGAGAAGTACCTTCATAAATTTCAGTTATTTTAGCATCTCTCATCATTCTTTCTACAGGATAGTCTTTAGTATATCCGTATCCACCAAAGATTTGAACAGCTTTAGTTGTAACATCCATAGCTGTATTAGCAGCAAATAATTTAGCTCTTGCAGCTTCTACTGTATATGGTAGCTTATTATCTTTGTTATAAGCAGCTTTATAAACTAATTGTCTAGCAGCTTCTACTTGAACATCCATATCTGCTACCATCCATTGAAGACCTTGGAATTTAGATAATGATCTTCCGAATTGTTTTCTTTCTTTCATGTAAGCTACAGCTTCGTCTAAAGCACCTTGTGCAATTCCTAAAGCTTGAGCAGCTATACCAATTCTTCCTCCATCCAATGTTTTCATTGCGATTTTGAAACCTTGTCCTTCTTTTCCAAGTAAGTTTTCTTTTGGAACTATACAATCTTCAAATACTAATTCTGTTGTTGAAGAAGCTCTTATACCTAATTTTTCTTCAACTTTTCCTATTGAAAATCCTTTGAATTCTTTTTCAACTATAAATGCTGAAATTCCTCTTGTTCCTTTAGATTTATCTGTCATAGCGAATACTATAAATGTATCTGCAACTCCACCGTTAGTTATGAATATTTTAGAACCATTTAATATATAGTTATCTCCATCTAGAACAGCAGTTGTTTGTTGTCCTGATGCATCTGTTCCTGCGTTAGGTTCAGTTAAACCAAATGCTCCTATTTTTTCACCTTTTGCAAGTGGTGTTAAATATTTTACTTTTTGTTCTTGAGTTCCGAACATATCTATTGGAGATGCACATAATGAAGTATGTGCTGATAAGATAACGCCTGTTGTACCACAAACTCTTGATAATTCCTCAACAGCCATAGCATAAGAAACGTTGTTTCCACCTGCTCCTCCAAATTCAGTTGAAAATGGAATACCCATCATATTGTATCTTGCCATTTTCTTTACATTTTCCATTGGAAATTCTTCTGTTATATCTATTTCAGCGGCAATAGGTTTTACATCTGTTTCTGCAAACTCCCTTACCATTTGTCTTACAAATTCTTGTTCCTTAGTTAATGAAAAATTCATATTCCCCATTCCTCCTATTTAATTTTTAAAAGGCTAATTTTTTTATTTTTTTAAACTTCAAACTTGATTTTCCATTACAATTACGTATTAAAATAAGTTAAAGGATTACATATTTTTAAAGTTTTTATCCCTTTTCTCTAAAAACGCTTTCATACCTTCTTTTTGGTCATAAGTACTAAAACACATACCAAAAGCTTCTGATTCATAATTTAATGCACTATCAATGTCCATTTGCATACCTTTGTTTATTGCTTCTTTACAAAGTTTAACTGCTACTGGTGCATTGCTACATATTTGTTTTGCCATATTCATAGCTTCTTCCATTAAAACTTCTGGTTCTACAACCTTATTAATAAGTCCTATATTAAATGCTTCTTCTGCTTTTATTATGTTAGCTGTGAATATCAACTCTTTAGCTTTGCACTCTCCCACAAGTCTAGCTAATCGTTGAGTTCCACCAAAACCTGGTGTTATTCCAAGGCCAACTTCTGGTTGTCCAAACTTAGCTTTTACTGATGCGATTCTAATATCGCAAGCCATAGAAAGTTCGCAACCTCCACCTAGAGCAAAACCGTTAATAGCAGCAATAACAGGTTTGTCCAAAGTTTCTAATCTTCTGAAAACTCTGTTTCCAAGTATTCCAAAGGCTCTTCCTTCTAATGCATTTAACCCTTCCATTTCTGAAATATCGGCTCCTGCAATAAAAGCTTTACCCTCTCCAGTTAAAATAACAGCATAAATCTCATTGTCTTTTTCAATTAAATCAATAACATTGTCCAACTCTTTTAAAGTTTCTGAATTTAAAGCATTTAATGCCTTAGGTCTATTAAATTTTACAATACCTATGTTTCCATCCTTTTCAAGGATAATATTTTTAAATTCCATAATGCTGTCCCCCATGAATATTTTCCCACAAATTGTTATATAATTCACAATTTTTACTAAAAATAATAATTGAAGTCCATCAACTTCAATTACTATTATATCCTCACTGGTATATATTTGCAACATAAGTTGATGATTTTTTCTGAATTATTTTAATTAATTATTAATTTTAGTAATTTTATTTGTTTTAAAAATTAAAACAATTTGTGTTTTTCTTTAACAATGTAAAGGCTCTACACACTTTATCAGCATATTCTTTAATTAAGATTAGTACGGAAAAGTTTTATAAAACCTGATTTTCATTACATCTCATTAAATAATGTATGATTTATTTTTTTTATTATGTATTAAAATACTTTCATTTTTTAAACATTTTGTGTATTTATTAACAAAATATTTACTTTTATTTTTTAACCTTAAATCTCTTTTTTTCTACAAAAAGTGAAAAAGATCATCTTAATTTCAGTTTTTAATTTTGATGACCTTTTCACAAAAATTATTCAGTTATTTTACTTTCATTTAGTAAATAACTTAAAGTCATTAAACTTTCGCTTAAATGAACATTTTCTACTATTACATCATTTGGCACTTTTAAATCTACTGGTGCAAAATTCCATATAGCTTTAATTCCTGATGATGTTATAATATCGCAAACTCCTTGCGCTCTTTCTTTTGGAACACAAATTATTGCAATATCCACTTCATTATTTTTAATAAAGCTTTCTAAATTATCTATATCTTCTATAGATACATCTCTTATTCTTAAACCAATTAATTTAGGATTTATATCAAATATTGCCTTTAAATCAAAGGACATTCTTTGAAAATAAGTATAATTTGCTATAGCTTGCCCTATATTACCTGCACCTATAATTATTGTGTTATATTCTTTATCTAATCCTAAAATTGAAGATATTTGTGCTAATAATTCCTTTACATTATAGCCATATCCTTGTTGACCAAAATCACCAAAACAATTTAAATCTTGTCTTATTTGCGATGCTGTAAACCCTATTTTTTCACTTAATTCATTAGATGATATTCTATCCACATCATTTTCTGCAAGTTCTTTTAAATATCTATAATATTTAGGAATTCTCTTTATAACTGCCATTGATATATTTTTCTTTCTATCCAAAAAAAACACCTCCAAAAATATATTTTTAAAAGGTAAATTTAATAAAATAATCGTCTATGATTATTTCAAATCTTTGTACCTAATCACAAAGATTCTTTCCTTTTTACTTTTAAATTGTATCTATAATAATTAAATCTAATATAGGTCTCAAAATAATATCTTAACTTATACATTTTAAAGTTTAGAAGCCTGGTTATAGGACTCCAATATAACTTTTTAAATTATTCATTAAAAATTTTGGACACCTTTCAAAGTGAGTACATACTCAATAATGTCTAAAATTTAAAAATATATATAAACTAAAATTTTTCTATATTTTATAGGATTCCAAGTTGACTTTTAAAATTACCCATTCCAAAATTTGGATATCTAAAATAGTGAGACATGCTCTGAATCACTTAGAATTCAACACTACATTTTGTATGAAAATATTTTAAAGTTATTGAATAAATTTAAATTCGAGCTTGTTTCCCTATATAGGGTTCCAAGTTGACTCTTAAAATTATCCATTCCAAAACTTGGATACCCCAAATAGTGAGACATGCTCCGAATCACTTATAATTCAACACTACATCTTGTGTAAAAATATTTTAAGATTGTTGAATAAATTTAAATTTGAGCTTGTTTCCCTATATCAATAAGTTCAAATTAGAGTTGTTTCACAAATATTTCAATTTAATTATTGCTCGATTAAAGTTTATTTTACAATTTTACAGAATTATAGTATTACTTTATTCATATATTATGTAAAATAATATTTTTTATTTTATAATTGTAAGTTTCATTTCAAAATTATTGTATCCATATTTAATAATATGTATAATTTAAATCTAAAAATTTATATAGTAAGACCATAATTAATAAAATATCGTTTATATTTTACCATATTACTTGAAATTTGTTTATATATATTTTCAAAATTGTTTCATTCTTTTCTTTATTTTCTCAATATTCACCTTGTTTTTTCAATAAATTTAAACATTTATATATAAATCTTAATTTTTTTGTTATTTATTAAACTAATCCCAATGCATCAAATTTTAATTTTAAAATAAACGAAACACATACTATAAATATATGTTTCTAAATAGAAATATACCTTAACTATACCTATTTTCCATTTATTTATACATTAATTTAAATTAGTCATTATATCTTAATTAAATAATTAAGATGCAAATTTTTGTACAAATTAAAAGAAACATAAAAATTATTGGTTTTAACATATAAAAAAACTTTTAGTATTACTATAAGTATAGCAAATAGTTATTATATTACCTATTTACTATATACTTTATCACTTTAACTGCATTTTTACATAACTGATTTAGATTAATTTAAATTTAAAAGAAACTGGACTAATCCAGTTTCTTCATAAATTCTTAATTATTATAAATTCTCTTCCCATTCTTCATATAAGTTAGATAATAATTCTTCCTTTTGCCCTAATAATTCATTTACCTCTACACTTTTTTCTGGATTAGAATATACTTCTTCTTTGCAAAGTAATTCTTGAAGCTTTTCTATTTCACTTTCTGTTGTTGCTATTTTTTCCTCAAGATTTTTTAAATACTTTTGAACTTCTCTTTGTTTTTTCTCTTCTTCTCTTTTTTTCTTTTTATCTAATTTCATTTGAGTTTTCGTAATTCCACTACCTTGTTCTTCTTGTTCAAATCTTAATGGATTATTTTTCTTCTCTATATAATAGGAATAATTTCCTAAATACTCTTTTATTCCATCTTCATTAAGTTCAAAGATTTTATCTACTACTTTATTTAAAAAATATCTATCGTGAGATATCACAAGTACTGTTCCATCATAAGATAATATAGCATCTTCTAAAGCTTCTCTTGAAACTATATCTAAATGATTTGTAGGCTCATCTAGAAGTAAAAAGTTATTTTGCGATAGCATAAGTTTTAGAAGGTTTATTCTACATTTTTCTCCTCCACTTAACTTTTCAATCTTTTTAAATACATCGTCACCTCTGAATAAAAATGCTGCAAGATATGTTCTTATTTCGGTTGTGGTTAATTCAGGGAAATCATCCCAAACCTCATCTATTATTGTTTTATTTAACTCTAAATTAGATTGTTCCTGATCGTAATAACCTATGTTTACATTTTTACCTAATACCTTAGTTCCACTATTGGGTTGTATTTCGTCCATTATTATTTTAAATAATGTAGTTTTCCCTCTACCATTTTCACCTATAAGTGCAATTTTATTTTCTCTTTTTATATCCATATTAACGTCTGTAAATAATACTTTTTCCCCATAACTTTTGCTTAATTCTTCAACATATAAAACATCATTTCCACTTTTTATTTTAGTTTCAAAATTAATTCTAGATGCCTTTTGATCTTTATGTGGTGCTTCTATTCTTTCAATTTTATCTAATGCTTTTTGTCGACTCTCTGCTGCTTTAATACTTTTTTCACGGTTAAAAGACTTATATTTTTGAATTATTTCTTCTTGTCTTTTAATCTCTGCCTGTTGCAAACTAAATGCTTTTAGTGCCACTTCATAATTTTTCTTTTTCAAATCTATAAATGCTGTATAATTTCCATTATATATTTCAGCCATACCATGTGATATTTCTATAGTTTTATTAGTAACTGCATCTAAGAAAAATCTATCGTGGGAAATTATAACAATGCTACCCTTGTAGCTTTTTAAATATTCTTCTAACCATTCTATAGCATCTAAATCTAAATGGTTTGTTGGCTCATCTAAAAGTAATATTTCTGGCTTTCTAAGTAAAAGCTTACAAAGAGCTACTCTAGTCTTTTGACCACCGCTTAATATGTTTATTGACTTTTCAAAATCTCCTTCAAAAAATCCTAGTCCTTTTAAAACTCTGCTTATTTCACCTTTGTAAGTATATCCACCTCTATGCTGATATAACTCTGTTAAAGTTGTATAATCCTTTATTAACTTATTATGATAATCAGCTTTAGCCTCGTCATATGGTTCATTCATTTTTTCTTCTAATGTCTTCATCTTTCTTTCCATATTTAAAAGTTCTTCAAAGACTAATAGTAATTCACCATATATGGTATTATCTGACTCTAGCGATAGATTCTGAGATAAATACCCTACTTTTTTACTTTTATCTATAAAAAGTTCTCCACTATCATATTCCATCTGTGAAGTTAGTATTTTAAATAATGTAGACTTACCTGCTCCGTTGGCCCCTATAAGACCTATCTTTTCTCCTTCATTAATACTAAAAGTAATATCTTTTAAAATAACATCTATTCCAAAACTCTTATGAATTTTATTACAACTTAAAACTATCATTGTTTTTTCTCCTTTACTATAGTAATGCTAATTTGTATATATTTAAATTCCTACTTTATCAATTGTAGGTAACTGTTTTTTTACGCATAATTATATTTTACTATAATACCATTATTTTTTACATTACTTTATTTGTTTAGTTAATATTTTGATATAAAATTAAAAACATTAACTTAGATTTGTATCTATTTTCTTCGTTTAAATTGTAGATTCCATAATTACTGTATTCCCATAACAAAATAAGTGAAGAACCAGTACCCCTATTTGGGTTTTAGTGAAATTTTCAAACAAGCAATTGCCCCTAGTGTTGGCTCCATTACAAATGGGACAGGCATGGTAAGGTCTACTTTCTTCGTTAACACTTGATACTCTTCTAGTTTTATATTTTTCTACTAATAAATCGAAGCCAGTCCCGAACACCTGAATAAGCAATTTTTCTAAATTTATACTCCATCACAAGTGGGACAGGTTCATTTTGGGCTATTTTCTTCGTTTAAACTGTAGATTCCACAATTGCTGTATTCCCATAATAAGATAAGTAAAGAACCAGTACCTGATAGATACGCTGCTTTGCAGCTCAAGTACTGGTTCTTTGCTCGGTAATTTATTTTATCCAGCCTATTTTATTGAGTACTAAAGTTTTTTATGGTGCTACAACCTAAGTGAACCTGTCCTTACTTGTTATGGCTGTGAACTTTGAATGTAACTTAATTTAATTTAATTTAATTTCTTAAATTTAGAATTTACTCCCTTAAATTCTAAAGAAACTGGTAGTCCAGTTTCAACCAACATTGTCAATTGTCCTTTGTCCATTGTCAATTTTTAACCCAATTGTCCATTGCCAATTTTTTTAACTCTTTCCACTAAAAAAAGCCCCGAAGGGCTCTTTTTTGTTATCTAACTACTTGTAATTTTAATTCTGTTTCATTTCCATTACTATCTACAGCTTTTAGTAATATAAAGTCTCCATTTTTAACATCTTTCACATCTACTGAGAAGTCATATCCGTTTACTTCTGGTCCAACAGGTGTTGGATAATCTGATACTTTAATAAGTTCACCATTTACATAGAACTTATAACCCCATAGATTATCATAAACCCTTCCTTTTAATGTAACCACATCGCTAGTTGCAGTTATCTTATTATCTACTACTTCTGGACTTTCTATTTCTATTACTGGTTTAATAGTATCACAGCTAATTTTATATGCATGATCTTGTAAAACCTTGCCATTATAATCTACAGCTTTAATGTTTACTACATTTATTCCTTCGCTTAACTGTAATGACTTAGAGAAATTAACTGTTCCATCATTATTTATAGCTAAATTAATTTTTTCTCCATTTATAATTAAGTCTTTTATTGGTCTATTTATTTTACCATTTATAGTATATTCATTTTGATTTACAGTAATTTGACCTTGACTAAATACTTTATCATCAAATGTTATTGATGCTGGTGGTATTTTTCCTACTGGTATAACAGTTGAAACTCCACCTAAGTTATTTGCATAATCAAATGCACCTATTTCTATTTGATTTAAAGTGTTAGCTTGTAGTCCAGTTATAGTTTTGCTATAAAGTCCTGTCTTGCTATCATAAGTTGTTTCTGCATTAGTAGCTTCAACATTTAATGCCCCATTTATAACTACAGGGAATTGACCTTTCTCATTTACTCCAGATAACTCATCATTAGCTTTAAAGTAAAGTTTTATAGAACCATCTTCTAAATTTTCATATTTTACGACCTCAACATTTGGTCCAACTGTATCAACTTTAACTGGCATTTCTACTACTTGCTCCTGTGCACTCTCATAATCTACTTTTAATTTAACTTTATAAGTGTAACTTCCATCTGAAACATTTACATAACTACCCTTAGATTTATCAAATACTTTACCATCCCAAGCTAACTCATCAGCTACTGCTGGAGCTTTTCCATCATTTTCCGAAATTATTTTCTTTCTATAATTTTCTGTATTACCTAAATTTCTGACTAATTTTCCATTTGCATCTACTATTTCTACTGATACTGCTTTGGCATTTCTCATTAAATATAATGCTGGATAAATTATGTCATTTACAGAATCCTCATTAGGACTTATAGCTATTTTAGAGCTATCATATTTATTACTTTTATCTTCATTTTTACCTACAATACCCATTATAGAATCTTCTGCATTAACTTTAGTAACAGCTAAATTTTCAATTAATACACCTGGATATTCCCCAGTTGCTTTTAATGTTTCAACTAATATATGCTTATCTTCATCCCATGCATTATTAGTTGTTATACTTTCCTTACCCCAATCACCATAGTATCCTAAATATGGTATTGCCAATGCTGGCACTTTTTCATTCTTAGGTGTAAATTTAATAAATCCTTCTAAATATCTATCTTCTGATAATCCACTGCCTATCTTTAATGTTACATCTACTTTAGCATTTCCCTTAGCTGGAACTTTAATTTTATCACTGCTAAATTCTAGACTAGCATCTTTTTTATTTAAAGCCTTATCTCTTATCATTTCACCATATTCAGTATTTTCATCTTGAGTTAAAACTCCACCTAACTCTTCAACTTTATATTCTATATCTTCACTACCATAGTTTGTTAAATCTAAAGTAAATGTAGCTTTATCTCCTCTTATTTCTTTAAGTGCAACAGATGCTTCCCCATTATTTGTTACAGTAACTCTATTTCTTATAGCATCTTCAACTTGAACAAGTCCTGCACCTTGTCTTCTTGGAGAATAAGGAACATTTTTAGCAAACTTATCTATTTTAACACTTGAAGTATTCATCATTATATTTTTAGCATAATCTATTAGTTCTCTCCCTTTAAGTTCTGGTGCATATTCTTTAATAGCTTCCATTAATAAAGCCATTGAACCTGCTGCATGTGGAGCTGCCATAGATGTTCCACTCATAACCCCATGTTCACCTTCATTTAAAGTTGAGAAAATTTGTCCACCTGGTGCTGCTACTTGAGGTTTAAATTCTAAACTAGGAGATGGACCCCAAGAAGTAAAATCTGAAAAATCTGAGCTATTACTATTTTCACTTGTAGCATTTTTCAAATCTCCATTAAATAGAACCGTATCTTTTTTCATAGCATTTAATAAATTCTTACCAGTAGTATTTCCTACACATATAGCTGGTATTTTAATATTTGGATCTGTAGCCATGCTTATAAGTGATTCATCACCGTCTTTATTATATATAACTACACCAACTGCACCATTATTTTGAGCATTAATTATTTTTTCAATAAATGTAAGTCCCCCTCTTTTTATAAGAGCAATATTTCCTTTAACATCCTTACATTCTTCTGCTTTTCCAAATCCACAATCAACTATTTTATAATTTTTATTTAGCATATCTTTATAATCAACTTGATGATCTTTAAAACTTCCTTCAGTTACAACTTTTCCCTTACCATCTTTAAATACAATAACTTTTTCTGCAACAGTAGTATTTTCATAACTTGCAACCATTAATGCATCCTTAGCTAATGCAGGAGCTCCTACAGTTATTTGGTCATTTAACATACCAAGTCCATAAGGATCTGTTGATGCAGAACTATTCCCTGCTGAAACTACAACCATTACACCTGAGTTTGTGGCTCTTGTAATTGCATCTTGAACCGGGTCTGAATCCTCTCTATATCCTGCTGGAGAACCTAAACTCATATTTATAACATCTGCACCTAATGTAACCGAATCATCTATAGCTGCTAATTGGTCATCTGAATAAGTATATTTTCCAAGTGGTCCATTAGAAAATATTTTCATAGCTAACAATTGAACTTCTGGTGCAACCCCTTTTACTGATTCATTAGTATCAATTAATTTATCATCTCCATCAGCACCAACTATCCCAGCAACGTGAGCACCATGAGGGCCTTTTGAATCCCTTAAATCTACTATTTGTTCATTTCTATCAGCATAGTTATATCCAAAAGGAATTTTTTCAGTAAAATAAGTATTAGCATTCTTATCAGCCTTTAAAACTCCACTTTCCTTAACTTTTTCAACTTCATCTTTCTTTAACTTCAATTTACTATTATCTTCTGGATTTTTGAAATCCTTATGTTTATAATCTATTCCAGTATCCAGTATAGCTACAACCATACCTTCACCTTTTAAACTATATTTTTTCCATACATCTTCTATTTGAGTAAGCTTCTTTGCACTATTCATATCTTCAGTATATTTTTGTGCTTCTGTAACTTTTCTTACTCCATTTACTTCTTCTATTTGTTTTATATCTTTTCTTTTTACCTCAGCGCTAAAACCATTAAATACATTAGTATAACTATGTCTTACTTCTACGCCTTCTATAGTTGCAACTTCATCTCTAACAGGTTTTTGAGCTGCTTCTACCTGACTAGATTCTTTTTCTGTTGGTCTTAATCCCTTAGGAATCATTTCTTGTGCTGACTTTCCATTGACTTCAACAATTACTCTAACAACTTCTTCCTGATTTTGATTATCTTTAAGTATAGTATCTGACTTTACTAAATCATTTTTAAAGTTGTTAATTATTTGTTCTTTACTCTCCACTGTTAATGGCATATTTAGAAGTTTTTCAACTTCTTCTGCCTTTGCCATACTTGGAATTGAACCTACTGTCAATGATGCTAACAGTGCAACTGTCATAACTTTTGATAAATTTTTTTTCAATTTGTTATTCATAAAAGACTATCCCCCCTTGAATCTTTACATATATTAAAAAGAAATCTCTTAAATTTAAAAGCTTCCTTAATATTCTTGACCATTACCCCTTTATATTTAGTTTTTATTCATATTCAACCTTATTACTTTCAACATATTGAAATAATACGTCTCCCTCCATTATTGGTTGAACTTCGCTTGTTGTTCCAACTATTCTTGCTCCAAAATTATCTCCAGTTTTAGTTATTTTTTTATATGTTATAGTTTCACCTTCTTTGAATTCCTTTTGATTTGAAACATCATATTCTAAAACTTTAATTTCACTTCCGTCGTAATTTAATTTTTTTAAAGATGTAACAATCTCCCCATTCTCATTTCTTTCATACTCTATAATATAAATCTCATCATTTTTTTTACTCTCTATAGCTTGTATAAAATTATCCATTAAATTCATATTTATAATTTCTTCTGAATATCCTTCTTTTATCTTAGGGTGTGTCTGAAAACTAATTAGTGCAAAAGATTTAAATTTTAGATATAATAATATCAAAAAAACTATGAGGTA
>NZ_LFRG01000062.1:0-14872 GCF_001573875.1 Clostridium sp. ATCC 25772 | reverse complement strand
AGTTATTGATAAAACATTAATTTGAATTTTCTCATTTGATAAATGAATAAGTTTAAGATTTAATTTGGAACCCTATATAGGGAAACAAGCTCCAATTTAAATTTATTCAATAACTTTAAAATATTTTTACACAAGATACAGTGTTGAAGTTTAAGTGATTCGGAGCATGTCTCACTATTTTAGGTATCCAAGTTTTGAAATGGATAATTTTAAAAGTCAACTTGGAACACTATAATATTAAAGTTTTGCTGTATAAGTTAAAATTTTAATCCATATTCTATATAGTTGGAGTGGACAAATGTTTATAATTGGATTAGTGTAGGATATAATAACATTATATATTAATTTAATATGAGGTGAAAAAATGAGTTTAAATGATTTAGACCATTTATATAATGCAAAAGAAATAATAAATATACTTAAATCACAGAAAATATTAGACTTATTTAAATCATATAAAATAAATTCTGTCATAGTATTTGGGAGTATAGTAAGGAAAGATTTTGCTGAGTATTCAGATGTTGATATTGCAATTTTAAGTAAAGAAAAAATAAGCTTAAATAGTATAATGGAATTAGAAGAAAAGTTAAAAATTTTTTTGAAAAGAGAAATTGACATTATTAATTTGAATAATGATGATTTAGATTTGAAATTTAAGGTATCCGTTTATGATACTGGAATATTAATCTATAATGATGATTTAGATTTGTATAGTATGGATTATAATAAAACAGATATTGTTTATAAAGATAATGAGGAATTTAGGTATTTTAGGGAAAGAGATGTGATCTTAGATGAATAAAGAACGCTTATACGATATAATAAAAAATATAAAAGAAACTTTAGGAATTTTAGATAAAGCTTTAGTGAAACTATATGAAGTTGAAGATGAAGACATAAAAATACTTATAAAATCTTCAATAAAACAAAGTTTTTTAGAGTATTTTATATTAATAGAAAGCTTTACATCTTTATGCTTAAAAGAATTAAAACAATATAAAATCAGTGATGATATGGAAAAATCTATAAAAAAATTATATGAAAATCATATTATAAATGAAGATATATATGGTTTTTTAAATGTTTATAGAAGATATCGAAATAGAATAGCCCATGTTTATAAGCAACCATCAGCAGAAGAAATAATAGAATTTATAAAAGATAACAAAAACAATATTGATGAAGTTGTAAATATAATGATTAAAATGTATAAGAATTTAAAGAAATAAATATATCAAAAATAGTATACTAAATTTTTGTAATTAAAAAACTCCTTATTGATGAGATTAATCGTCTATAAGGGGTTTTAAAATTTTGAACAAAAAGTTAATAATTTTAATTTTATTAAAAAGTATAATAGCAAAGTTTAGATTTTTTAAAAAAATAATATAAAATTAGTTATAATTTAATATTATTGTAATTAATTTTGCTATATTAAATGATAAAATTTTTATGTAAAAGTGTTAAAAATTATATTAAAATAGCTTTTAATTGTGATAATATAGTTTAGTATTAAAGTAATTATATACACTAATGTAGGTATTTAACTTTAAAAGTTTTAACATAGATGTTTTGAGGTGCATTATGAACAAAAAGAAAAAGTATGTTGTGGTTAACGAGAAAAGACTAATTATAGCAATAATAGTATGTTTGATTATTATATTTGGTGCATCTATACCAATGATTAATTATATAAAGAATGTAAATAAAAAAAATGAATTGGTGTATGGAAAAAAAGAAGAGGTCAAACAGTTAGAAGATTCTAAAACAAATGAAGAGGTTAAAGAGAAGGAAGAAGTTAAGAGTGACAATAAAGAAAATAAAGTAGAAAATAATAAGACAAGCAGTGATGAAAATATTTTAACAACATCTGCATTTATGGGAGATTCTATAACGGAAGGGTTCTCTTTTTATGAATTAGTAGAGGATAAAAGAGTTTTAGCTAACAAAGGAGATACTACTGAAGTTGCAGTAAGTTATGTAAATCAATTAAAAGATATAAATCCTAAAAATATATTTATACTTTATGGAATGAATGATTTGATTTGTTTTTCTAAAAATGAAGATTTTATTTCACAATATGAAAAACTAATAGAAGATATAAAAAAAGAAGTACCCAATTCTACTATATATGTTCAATCAGTATTTCCAGTAGCAAGTTTTGGAGAGGATGCTACAAATGGAATTACTAATACTCGTATAGAAGAAGTTAATAAATTGATTGTAGATATGTGTGTGAGACAAAGGGTTAATTATATGGATATTGGTAAGCTTTTAAAAGGAAATGATAATTCTTTTGAGCCAGATGGTAAACATGTAAAAGGAAATTTTTATAGCACATGGATAGATGAAATAAAAAACAATTTACATTAATTATAAGGGAAAGTAGAGTTAAACTTAGCTACTTAAAAATTGAGAATGAAAAGTTAGGTTAATTAAATCAGTACATAAAATTTTAAAGGCATATAAAAAGGAAGTAAGAAATTAAAAATTTAAAGCATATTTGTCATAAGAAAAAGGTGAATCTAGCAATAGTGGGGCTATACATGGGCTTTATTGACAAAGTATTAATGGCAAATAGGTGAGAATACTAGTTTATTATTTATTTGAGTATGTCTAAATACAGAAAGGATGAAAATTATGTTAAAAGGAAACACTAAAACAAAAAAAATAATGGCAATTGCTTTTGGAGCAATATTAACGGTAGGAATGTTAACTGGTTGTGGGACAAGTACTAAGGAGAAAAACCCAACGACAAAAGAAGTAATAGAAAACATAAAAAATTCAACAGAATTTGCAGATATGCAAGAAGGTAGTGAAGAAAAATTAGAGAAGTTTGTTGGCGTTAAGTCAGAGGATATAGAAGAAATTTCATTTTACATACCAAAAACAAACTTACAAGCTGATGAAGTAGCTGTTATAAAAGTTAAAGATGAAGCAAAAGTTGAAGATATGAAAAAACAAATCGAAGCAAAAGTAAATGAAAATGGTGAAGGATTTAAAGATTATCTTCCTGAACAATATAATTTAGTAGAAAACAAGGTTTTAAAATCTGAAAGAACGTACATATTATTAGCAGTATCAAAGGATGCAGAAAAAATAGAAGAAGCTTTTGATGGTTCTTTAAAATAATATAAAAACAAAATTTAATAATTAAGGTGGGACGTAAATTGGTATTTAGTAGTTTAATATTTTTATTTGTATTTCTACCTGTAACATTACTAGTTTACTATATATCCCCTAAAAGAATAAGAAACTTAGTATTATTGATATTTAGTCTTATATTTTATGCATGGGGTGAGCCTGTTTATATAGGAATAATGCTATTTTCAACAGTGTTTGATTATACTAACGGAATTCTTATAGATAAATATAGAGATAATAAGAGCAAGGCAAGACTTGTTCTTATTATTTCTATGGTTATTAATCTAGGAATTTTAGCATTTTTTAAATATTACGGGTTCTTTATAGCAAACGTTAATGGATTACTTGGTCTAAATTTAGTAGCAAAAACTTTACCATTACCTGTAGGTATATCATTTTATACGTTTCAGACAATGTCATACACTATAGATGTCTATTTAGATAAGATTCCAGTGCAAAAAAACATCATATCTTTTGGTGCGTATGTTACAATGTTCCCACAGTTAGTAGCTGGTCCTATTGTAAAGTATGGAGAAGTTGCAAAACAAATAGATAGTAGGCATGAAACACTAGAAAAGTTTGGAGAAGGATGCGAATTATTTATAGTAGGTTTAGCTAAAAAAGTTTTACTAGCTAATAATATAGGAATTATATGGACTACTATTAAAAATACTCCAATAAATGATGTTACTGTGATTGGAGCGTGGCTTGGTATAATAGCATTTACCTTCCAAATATATTTTGATTTTAGTGGGTATTCAGACATGGCAATCGGTCTTGGAAAAATGTTAGGTTTTGATTTTATGAAAAACTTTAATTACCCATATATATCAAAGAGTATTACAGAGTTTTGGCGTAGATGGCATATATCTTTAGGCTCTTGGTTTAGAGAATATGTATACATACCGTTAGGTGGTAATAGAGTTTCACTAGGGAAACATTTAAGAAATTTATTTATAGTTTGGTTTCTTACTGGCCTTTGGCATGGAGCAAGTTGGAACTTTATAGTTTGGGGACTTTACTTTGGATGTATATTAGTAATAGAGAAAATGTTCTTATTAAAATGGCTTGAAAAAATGCCTGGATTTATTGCTAATTTATATGCAATGGTACTAGTTATAATCGGTTGGGTGTTCTTTGATGTAGAAACATTAAATAGTGCCTTAAAGTACATAAAAGTTATGTTTGGTCTTAATAGCAATCCTTTAATGGATAGTATGACAATGTATTATTTCACAACTAATATAGGATTAATCATAGCAGTTATAATATGTTCAACACCTATTTTAAAAAGATTAGTTGATTTTATAAAAATAAAACTAAAAACTTTAAAGATAGTAATATTACCAAGTATATACTTAATAATGTTAGTTATATCAGTGGCTTATTTAGTTAATGAAACTTATAATCCATTCTTATACTTTAGATTTTAGAAGTATGAATAATTAGCTTAAAAGAGGTGAAAGTGTTGAACAAAAATAATAAATTATTAAAGATAATTGTAGCTATAATGTTTATTGGATTTTTTACATCTATTGTAGCTTTAAATATAATAACTCCAAATAAAGATTTTTCAGAGTTGGAAAATAGAGTGCTTCAAAAGAAGCCTAAGTTTTCAATAGAATCTTTGCTTGAAGGTAAATTTACTAAAAAATATGAAGAATATATTTCTGACCAATTTGCATTTAGAGATTTTTGGGTAGAATTAAAATCTAAATGTGATAAATTTATAGGAAAAAAAGAAAGTAATGATGTTTACTTAGGAAAAGATGATTATTTACTTGAAAAATTTAAAGCACCATCACAAGAAGAGGTTGATACTAGGGTAAATGCTATCAATAACTTTGATAATCAATCTAAAGAGTTAAAAAAATATATTGTATTAGCACCTACTGCAGTGGATATACTTAAAGATAAGTTACCAAACTATGTAGTAGAGCCTAGTGAAAAAACATATCTAGATAAGTTTAAAGATGGTTTAAATGAAGATATAAATTTTGTAGATGTATATGGAAAGTTAAACTCTAAAAAAGATGAGTACATATACTATAAAACGGATCATCACTGGACAACTGATGGAGCATATTATGCTTATGAAGAACTAGCTAAGAGCATGAATCTGTCTTTAGCAGATAAAGATAACTTTGATAAAGTAGAAGTGAGTAATGAGTTTTTAGGTTCACTATACTCTAAAGGTAATTTTAGAGATGTATCTTCTGATAGTATTAATCTTTATAAATATAAAAATAACATAGAGGAAGATATAAAGATAGAGTATCCATTAGAAGAAAAAGAGAGTAATTCTATGTATGCAATGGATAACCTTAAGAAGAAAGATAAGTATACTGTTTTCTTAGATGGAAACCATCCTTTAGTAAAGATAAGTACAAAAGCAAATAGTGATAGAAAGTTGCTTATAGTAAAGGATTCTTATGCTAATTCTTTTGTTCCGTTTTTAATAAATGATTTTAGTGAAATATATATGGTAGATTTAAGATACTATACAGAAGACTTATCAAAATTAATAGAAAAGAATGAAATAGATGAAATGTTAATGCTTTATAATGCAAATACATTTTTTCAAGACACATCTATAAAAACTATTAAATATTAAAACATATAAATAACCTTTAATTTAAGTTTAGTAAATAATTATTAAACTATAGATAATGTTTATTTTTAATTATGAAAGTAAATGTTTAAAAAGCATATAAACTTAGTTATATAGTATAATATTATTAACTGTAAAATTAGGGGGAGTATTTATGAGTATGGCTTTAATACCACAATTAATGGCTTTGGGGTTAACTTGTATAAAATTTTTAATTTTATATTTTGTTATAAAACTTGCTGTAAAAAAATCTATTCAAGAAGCTCAAGATAAATAATTTACAAAGTTATATAAGAGAGTTTAGAAAATAAGTTTTTATAAGCTAAATTTTTAAACTCTTTTTTATTATTTTAATATAGAAGTTCAAAAGTGAGTTTGTATCACTATAGATTGGTGTTATAATATTTTAAAGGTAAGTGAGGTGTAAATATGAGTGAAGAAAATAAAGAGGGATTAGCTGGTAGTGGATGTGAAGTATTAATTCCATTTAACGAAAGACGCCCTATACAAGAAATTGAAAGAAGCTTAATAAAAAAATATAGAAAACATATATGGTCTAAATTTATAAAGGCTATAAAAGACTATAAATTAGTAGAAGATGGAGATAAAATTGCAGTAGCTATATCCGGAGGAAAAGACAGTTTAGTTATGGCAAAATGTTTTCAGGAATTAAAAAGACATGGCCAAATGGATTTTGAATTAGAATTTATAGCTATGGACCCTGGTTATCATGAAGATATTAAACAGCTTTTAATTGACAACTGTAATTACTTAAATATACCTATACATATATTTGACTCAGGGATATTTAAAATTGTTGATGACATAGCTAAAGATTATCCATGTTATATGTGTGCGAGAATGCGTAGAGGTGCATTATATTCAAAGGCTCAAGAACTTGGATGTAATAAACTTGCACTAGGTCACCATTTTAATGACGTAATAGAAACTACAATGTTAAATGTTTTATATGCAGGAAACTTTAAAACGATGCTTCCAAAATTAAAAGCAACTAATTTTGAAGGATTAGAGCTTATAAGACCACTTTATTATGTAGAAGAGCCATATATACAAAAATTCATTCAAAACAGTGGTATATGGCCATTAAATTGTGCATGTATGGTAGCTGCAAAGAAAATAGGAAACAAACGTTTTGAGATAAAGGATATGATAGCAGATTTAAAGAAAAACTTTAAAGATGTAGATAAATCTATATTCAGAGCAGCACAGAATGTAAACATGGATGCAATATTAGGATGGAAAAAGGACGGAGAAACCTATTCATATTTAGATTTCTTTGATGAAGATTAATAATTTATTTAAATTAGCTGTATTAAAATAGAAGAACAAATCTATTTTAATACAGCTTTTTTCAACTATATTATAATTTATGTAAAAATGAGGTTAATTCACAGTTTGTTAACATAATAATAGATATAATGTTATGATTTAAATTTACGCTAATTATAAAATTAATTAGAATATAAATTTAGAGGGGGAGTTGGTGTGATGTATATGAAGAATAAAAAAGCAAATTGGATTTTAGTAATTATACTTATTATATTATCAATAATTATCTTAGGATATATAATTGCACTAAAAAATATGAAAGGTGATGTTGTAGCAACATATCTTACTAAAGATAGTTATAAATATGCTCCAATAGAGTTTAGGGAGAATGTATACTTTCCAGTAGGTGGTGGATTTCCAGAGGCTAATAGAACAAAGCCACTAGGTAGTCTTTCAAGAAACAAAGGAGGACTATTAGCTAGAATTGTTTTTGATGAACCAATTGTAGGAGAAAAAAATGATGAAGAGTTTACAGATTTAGAAGTGTATCAAGGTTATAGTATGAAATATACTAAAGCTAATAAAGTAGAGAAAGATAATTCAGTAAAAGAAGGTTTAGAAAAATATTCAAAATATATGTTATACAAAGGAAATATATCAGATGAAAATGAGATGGAGAAAGTTTTAATTGATAAGGAAATAGTTCTTCAACTTGAGAAGTTATTTGGTGAGATTAAATATAATATAGATGATTTTAGTAAATATGATGAAATATATTATGTATATGCTGAACCTAAAATTTATATTGGAACTATATTTTATAATGATAAAAAACTTTATTATGGAAATATGAATAATCTTATTGAAGGGGATTTATATGATAAAATAATGAACATTGTAGAAAAATAGAAATAAAAAAATCTCAAAATGTTTTATTCATTTTGAGATTTCTTTGTTTATTAGAATATTATGTGTGCTATTAATGACACAATAGGAAGAGCAATTAATGTTCTTTCTAAGAAGATTATAAATAAATCTTTTAATGAAACTGGTATTTTTGAACCAAGTATAAGTCCGCCTATTTCAGACATATATATTAATTGAACTACAGATATACATGCTATGATAAATCTTGTCATTGGGCTAACTATTGTAGCACCTATAACTGTTGGCAAGAACATATCTGCAAAACCTACTATTAAAGTTTGAGAAGCAGCTGCTGCTTCTGGGATATGTAATAGATTAAGTATTGGTATGAACGGCATACCAAGTATTTGGAAAACTGGAGTATACTCAGCAATTATTAAAGCAAATGTTCCTATAGCCATAACAATAGGAAGAACTCCAAGCCACATATCTAAAACATTTTTTACACCTTCAAAAACTAATTCAGAGAAGTTTTTGTTTTTTTCAGCTCTTTCTAATGCTTGAGTTAAAGCCCATTGATAAGAAGTGTAACCTTCAGGAATGATTTCCTTATTTTCTGCTTTAGCATTATTAAAAAAGTTTCTACTTTTTTTTGAAAGTGGTGGTATACGTGGAGTTATTATAGCTAAAATTATTCCACATAATGTAACAGTTAAGTAAAATGGTATAAACATATTAGAAAGTCCTACTTGAGCTATTACAACTAAACTAAATGTTATTGAAACAGCAGAGAAGCTTGTACTTATTATTGAAGCTTCTTTAGCAGAATAATAACCTTCCTCATATTGTTTGCTAGTAAGTAGTACACCTATAGTTCCATCACCAAGCCAAGAAGTTATACAATCTATAGATGAACGACCAGGCAATCCGAAAACTGGTCTCATTACTTTACTACAAAAAGTTCCTACGAATTCTAATAATCCAAAGTTTAATAACAGTGGTAGAAATAATCCAGCAAATAAAAATACTGAGAATAGAATTGGTAGTAAATCATAAAGTAAAAGTCCACCTGTGTTTTCTGATACAATGAAATTTGGACCAATATTAAAAGTAGCACATATTACAAAAATCATTCCGAAAAATCTTGATGCAGCCCAAATTGGTGAAATATTAAATAATGAATTAAAAAATTTATTATTTATAATAAAATTAGGTTTTACTAATTTAGTTACTAATGTTCCAAGTGCAGCTAAAGTAATCATAAAGCATACTATGTATGGCATAAAATCGATTAGTCTATTAAGTAAAGCCCTAGATAGTATGGCCACTGGTATTGTTAATTCGCCTTCATGGGGAACAGGTGTCATGAAAAACAATACGCCAATTAAAGATGGTAATAAAAATAATAATAAGTTCCCTTTAGAATAAGATGCCTTTTCTGTTTTTAGCATATATAATTCCTCCTTCTTTAGTTTATAAATATACAATTTCTTATTATAATAATACAGAAAATGAAAAAAGTCCACCCTTTTTCGTCATAAAATCAAATAAAAATACAATTTATAAGTGGAATATACATAAAATAATGTATTAATATACAGAATATGAATAAAACTATATATAATATACCAAAAGTATTGTGAATTATAATACTTGTAAAAACATAAAAATTATTTTAACAAATTACATTAATGTTGAAAATCTTCGAGAGTTATTATATAAATGTATAAAATTATATACAACTATATTAATTAGAGGTGAAAAAATAAAGAGAGTTCATATAAAACTCTCCTTATTAATAAGTTAAAACTTAAATAAAAGATTGAATTAAATCATTAAGTTGAAATTGAAAATTATCTTTAGATATAGAGTCTATTAATTCTCTAGCAGCTTTTACCTCATCGGTAATTACTCCATCTACACCCATATAGTAATATTCTTCTATTGAAGTTAATGTATTTGCAGTCCAAACATAAATATCTTTATTAAATAATCTACAGGCCATTATGAGTTTATTACTTATAATAGATTCTTCAACGGATAAAAAATCAATATCCATAAATTCAACATTTGGAATACCTGCAACCACTATATATCCTACTGTTAATTTAGGAGCCTTTTTATTAACTTCCTTTAAAATATTATAGTTAATAGATTGAACTATGCAATCATTATAAAAATCATTTTCATTTAATATATTTAAAAAATCATCTACAAAATTATTTTCGTACCCATGAAGTTTTAACTCTATATTTAGCTTAATACGACCTTTAGAAAATTTTAAAACTTCATCTAAAGTAGGAATTTTACTTACAAATCCATTTTGAGAAGTTTGTAGCGTTTTAATTTCATCTAAGGTTAAGTCATATACATTTACATTTTTCTTTGCAAGCCTTTTAAGATTAGTATCATGGATAACTATAAGTTTATTATCTTTAGTTTGAAGTACATCTATTTCAGCAAAGTCTGCATTGGCATTTATTGCCCCTTCTATAGCTTCTAAACTATTTTCAACACCTGCATTTGTATAACCTCTATGAGCCATAATTTTAAAATTATTATGGGTATCATTTACAGCCCTAACAATAGAACTATCTACCAATAGAGAAGTTATTACAAAAAACAAAAGAGCTGGCACTATTACAAGAGATAAAATTACTTTCTTATGTTTTACAGTAAAACTTTGTTTTTTGTCATTACTAGTAAATTCTATATTATCAATACAAATATTCTTTTTATCACAATAATCTAAATAAAGAATTGTAAGTGTATTAATAACAATAGGTGTAGTTATAGTCATTAAGATATAGTATAGAGTTAAAGAAATTACAAAGGTAATAGCTGGTGAAAATTTATAAACAAAAGATTTATTCACAAGCCAAATTATAAAGCAGATAAGAGAAACTAGTAAAAATGATAACAGTATATAAAGTAAAAAGAATAAAATTATAGAGCTAATTAAAATAACAACAGTTTTAATATAATTTTTCTTTACTATTTCACTACTTTTCTTAGCAGCACGCCTAAAACTTGTTTCTCCCTCTAAAATCACAATATGAATAGAATATATCCATCTTACGTTTAAGTAAAAAATAACTGCTAATACTAATAAATATAAAATTCCACCTAAAGTTGTTTTCATAAGTTCATCTGAAACAAAATTAGGAATACTTAAAGATGGAATTAAAGATGAGTTAGCACCTACATTAAATAATGGCAAAAGAAGAATTAAATATAATGCCATATGAATCATTCCAAAACCGAATATAATTTTAATATTTGAGAAAGTTTTTTTTAGTGATGATTTTAAATTTATACGTTTTTTATAGTTACTAAAATAAGAGATTATTATAAGAACAGAAAGTTCTATAAATATAACTCCTATTATTATTGGTGTCAAAACAATAAATGTTAAGAATCCATATCTACTAAGTCCAAATCTTATAAGTTCTCCATTGGTTAAACTATTAAAACCAGCAAAATAAAGAAATTTATTAAATATCAAAGAAATAAATGGTGTAAAAATACTAATAGTAAGTATTTTATAAATTGCTTCAAAGAGTAAATTTTCCCAATAAGAAAATCTTATATTTTCATATGAAGTAGATATAGTTTTTATTAAGTATATATTTTTAGATTTATCAAATAATTTCATATAGAACCTCTTTTAAAAAATAATTTAAGATTATAAGTTTTAGAACTAATTTATTAAGATAATTATTACTTTAAGGTAAAGATTATAACTCTTCACTCTTAACTAGAAAATTAAGTTTGTAACCTTATGTATATATAGGATTCCAAATATAGCATTATTTATTAATACCATGATTAAGAATTCAATATTACATTTAGAATTACATATTATTATATACTATTTGATATAGAAGGAAGGTGAAAAATTTTCTAAAAATTTAAAAAATTATACATAATAACTAAAAATTAAAAATACGAGGTGAAAAAATGAACATAATAAAGAAAAACGGAAGAATAGAGGAACTTAAAAAAGACAAAATAAAAGTAAGTATTGAAAATGCAGCAAAAGATTCAGCAACTATGCTAAATAATTCAGATGTAGAATTGTTAGTATCTGATATAATGAAAACTTTAAAAAAATTAAGAAGAGATGGAGATACGTCTAGTTATGAAGTAAGTGGCGTGGTACTTCATATTCTTAATAAAAATAAATTTGATGATATATTAAACTCATATGCACAAAATGAATAATGTATTAAAAAGTGGTAAATATTTATCTGTAAAAAATTAATAGGTTTATTTTTTATATGATTTATATTATAATATTAATAAATATGAATAAAGTTTTTATATTTATAATAACTTTGAAAAGGTTGATTAGATGAGAAATGTTTTTTATGACGCATTAGAACAGTCACCGATAGTATCTGCAGTTAAAGATATGGATGGTCTTTGTAAGGCTTTAGAATCCGACTCAAAAGTCGTGTTTGTTCTTTTTGGTGATATATGTAACATATCCGATATAACTAAAAGGATTAAAGAAAAAAATAAAATAGCTATAGTTCATATCGATTTAGTTGATGGACTTGCAAATCGAGATATAGTAATAACCTTTTTAAAAAATAATACATCGGCAGATGGAGTAATTAGTACAAAATCAAACATAATAAAAAAAGCTAAAGAAAACGGATTTATAACAGTCCAAAGATGTTTCATACTTGATTCATTGTCTTTGGAAGGTAGTAAAAAATATATGAATGCAGGATATGCAGATGCAATAGAAATATTACCTGGAGTTATGCCTAAAATAATTAAAACCGTAGTTGGTTTTGCAAAAGTACCAGTTATTGCTGGTGGGCTAATACAGGATAAAGAGGATATAATGACTGCGCTTCAAGCTGGAGCTACAGCAGTTTCCTCTACTAAAAAAGATATATGGTTTATGTAGCGAGAGAATTAGAGAAAAGCTACAAAAACAAAAACGCCGTTAAGGCATATGAAAAGAAATAAAGGATTAAATATTTAAAATATTAGTCTACTATTTATTTGATTATGCTTAAAGTGGGGGTGTGTTGTTTTTGTAGCTTTTTTTATTTGTTTGGAGGGATTATTAATGGAAAAGTATATTGTGGCTTTAGATCAGGGGACGACTAGTTCAAGGGCGATAGTTTTTGACAAGGATCAAAATATTTTAGAGATAGTCCAAAAGGAAATAACATGTTTTTATCCTAAAAAAGGATGGGTTGAGCAAGATCCTATGGAGATATTTGCATCTCAATATGGAGTACTTATAGAAGCTTTAGCAAAAACAGGATTATTAGCAGAAAATATAGCAGCTATAGGAATTACAAATCAGAGGGAAACTACAGTTTTATGGGATAAAGAGACAGGAAAACCTGTTTACAATGCAATTGGATGGCAATGTAGAAGAACGGCAGATATATGTGACAAATTAAAAAAAGATGGTCATGAAGAATATATAAGAGAAAATACAGGTCTTGTTGTAGATGCTTACTTTTCAGCTACAAAAATAAAATGGATTTTAGATAATGTTGAAGGTGTAAGAGAAAAAGCAGAAAAAGGTCAAATTTTATTCGGAACAGTTGATACATGGCTTTTATGGAAACTTACTAATGGAAAAGTTCATGCAACAGATTATACAAATGCATCAAGAACAATGCTTTTCAACATAAAAACATTACAATGGGATAAAAAATTACTAGAGATTTTAGATATACCAGAAAATATTTTACCAGAAGTTAAAAACAGTAGTGAAGTATATGGAAGAACAAACCTTGGAGGTAAAGGTGGTACTAGAGTTCCAATAGCAGGAATAGCTGGAGACCAACAAGCAGCATTATTTGGTCAAGCATGTTTTGAAAAAGGTTCTGCAAAAAATACTTACGGAACAGGTTGCTTCTTACTTATGAATACTGGTGATGAAATCATAAACAGTAAAAATGGACTTATAACAACAATTGCAATAGGAATAGATAATAAAATTCAATATGCACTAGAAGGTAGTGTATTCGTTGGTGGAGCTGTTATTCAATGGCTTAGAGATGAACTTAGAATTGTTAATGATGCTCACGATACAGAGTATTTTGCAAAAAAAGTTAAAGATAATGGTGGAGTTTACATAGTTCCAGCCTTCACTGGACTTGGCGCACCATACTGGGATATGTATGCACGTGGTGCAATATTTGGACTTACAAGAGGTGCAAATAGAAACCATATAATCAGAGCTGCACTTGAATCTATAGCATATCAAACTAAAGATGTTATAGATGCAATGGTTGAAGATACAGGAATGTGTCTTACAGAGTTAAAAGTAGATGGTGGAGCAAGTTCTAATGGATTCTTGTTACAATTCCAATCTGACATATTAGGAAAGACAGTAAGAAGACCACTTATAAGAGAAACTACAGCATTAGGAGCAGCTTATCTTGCTGGACTTGCAGTAGGGTTCTGGGAAAGTAAAGAAGAGATTAAAGATAAGTGGAATATAGATAATGAATATATGCCAAACTTAAGTGAAGAAGAAAAAGAAAGGCTTTATAAAGGCTGGAAAAGAGCAGTTGTAAGAGCTATGGAATGGGAAGAAAAAGAAGATTAATTATTTTTATAAATTTAGATAAATGTCTAATTTCTAGGAGCTAAGTAATAGTTGCTAAATTTATCGAAATTAGTGTAAAAATGTGTTGAAATGTACTCATAAAAGGAAGTGAGTATATTAAATGAAACATATTACAAATTATAAGCCAAAAGATTTTGCTGAATTACTAAACGTATCAGTAAAAACACTTCAACGTTAGGGAGGATAAGGAGATTGAAAAGAGCTTACAAGATGGAGATTAAACCTACTTTAGCACAAAAAATAAAAATACATCAAACTATAGGCATATCAAGGTTTATATATAATTTCTATCTTGCTCATAATAAAGAAATTTATCAAAAAGAAAAAAGATTTGTAAGTGGAATGGATTT